>JBBQLA010000228.1:0-5145 GCA_038327485.1 Acidimicrobiales bacterium | reverse complement strand
CCAACGAGTCGACCTCGGCCAGGATCGACTGCATGGTGCGCGAACGCTGCGGGCCGCGGAAGCTCGGAATGGCGCAGAACCCACACGCCCGGTCGCATCCCTCTGCGATCTTCACGTACGCCCACGGTGAGGTCGACTTGGGCCGCGGCAGGTTGAGGAGGTCGAAGTCCGGCAGCGGAGCGGACGTGACCGGAATGAGCGCTCGCCGCGGGGACGAGCCGGCCAACACGGACTGTCCGAAGCCGGCGACGAGGTCGATCTCGGGCAGGGCGTCGGTCAGCTCGCTGCCGTAACGCTCCGCCATACAGCCGGTGACCACGATCCGAGCGCCATCGGCCCGCTGATCGGACAGCGCCAACACTGTGTCGATCGACTCCTGGCGCGCATCCTCGATGAAGGCACAGGTGTTGACGACGACGAGATCGGCTTCTTCGGCGGACTCTGCCGGAAGCAGCCCGTCGGCAACCAGGGACCCGACGAGCTTGTCGGAGTCGACCTGATTCTTCGGGCAGCCCAGGGTCTCGACCCAGAACCGCGAGCCTGCTGCGGTGGAGGTCACCCCGACAGACTACGGGCCATCCGAAGATCAGGCGTTGAAGGAGAGTGCCAGGCCGGGCCGATCCCATTCGGTGGCCAGGAGTCGGCCCGTGGCGGACGAGGTGATGAACGCAGTTCGCAGCTCGTCGCCCCCGAAGCAGATGTTCGTCACGATCGGATCCTCGGGAATTTCCAGCTTCACCATTTGCGACCCATCGGGAGCGACCTGGGTGACCCCGCCCTCGCCAATGGTGGCGACACAGACCCAGCCCTCGCCGTCCACCGCCAAGGAGTCGAACCGCTGGGCGCGGGCCGCACCGAACAGCAGTCGGCCGCCACCGTCGATGGGCAGCCCCTGCTCCACCTCGCCCGGCGATGTGATCGGCCACTCCCACAGCCGGCCGGTGTGAGTCTCGGCCACGTAGAGGACATCCTGGGCCGGCGACAGACCGACGCCGTTGGGGGCCTCCAACGGGAAGATCACCTCTCTGATCGAGCTGCCGTCGGGCTGGGCGTAGAACACGCCGGTGAGATCGCTGGAACGCTCCAGGCGCACGCCGTGGTCGGTGAACCAGAACCCGCCGGTCGAGTCGAACACCAGGTCGTTCGGCGCTCGAAGCGGCACGCCACCGCAGTGCGTGTACATGGTCGTGACCTCACCGGAGTTCAGATCGACCCGTTGGATCGACCCGCCCGACCAACTCGACGGCACCGGGCCGGGCAAGAGGAGTGTCCCCAGATCGATGAACTCGAAACAGCCGCCATTGTTGGTGATGTACGCGGCGCCGTCAGGTCCGATGGCCGCCGAGTTCGGACCACCTCCGCAGTTCGCCACGACCTCGGCGGTGCCATCAGGGTGGACCCGTGTCAGGGTGCCGCGGGCGATCTCGACGACGAGCACAGTGCCGTCGGCGAGCGCCACCGGACCCTCGGGGAATCGGAGACCTTTGGCGACGGTGCGGAGTTCCATCACGCCATGTTGGCCGGATCGGGCCTACCGATGCGCCGCAGAGTCCGCGCTGACCATCATCGAGGTGGAGTCGACCGCCACGAAGTCGCTGCCCGTGATCGGATCGAGCGTGTGCAGGTCGTCGTTGTTCCACCGCTCGTCGGGCGAACCTGACAGGTACCACGACGATCCGTTGTCGGCCAGGATGATCCCGTGGGTCATCATGGCCTGGGCGATGACTTTGGCTTCGGGGCCGAGGCGAGACGTGTCGTAGTCCGATCGCAGCCTGAACCACGCACCCATGGGCGGAAGTGACGGGTCGCTCGACGAGCCGGCCTGGTGTCGAGCGGGCCAGATGAATGCTCGTTGCGTGCGGGGGGCGGTGAAGCGGATGGCATGGTCGATGTTGCCGGCCGCGACCTCGTCGTAGCGCACCAGTCCGGGCAGGATCGGCAGGCCGGCGGCATCGGCAGACGTCCACCCCGCCGGACGCATGGCATTTGAGTTGAGGTCCCAGACCGCTCCTGAGCCGGCGCTCCAAGAGGTGGATGCGGGGTGGGCGTCGTAGACCTCGTACAGCTTGCATGCCGCCGAGTCGACGACGATGACGTGGCGATCGCCAGCCGACGCAGGACCGCCCTCGATCGGAGCGTTGGACGGGATCGGATACGGACCGGCGTCGCTCTCGTTGTGGTAGCCGAAGGTGACCGGCACGAGCGGCTGACCGGCTCCGACGGTGATGCTGGGGAGGCCGATGGGCCCGCCGTCCCACTCCCCCGACCCGAAGTCGGCGTGCACGTGCGACCCGGCGCCGATCGAACTCACCCACGCCGTGGAGGACCCGCTGAGAGCGAGACCCGACACGTCCGCGTGCCACACGTTGTCGGCGGGGAACATCGGGCACGACGATCCGGGGGCGGTACCGACGGCAACCGAGCCGGGGGCCCGGGTGCAGGCCATCGACAGCAGGCCCACCGACAGCAGACTCATGACGAACGGGGCAGACACGAGTCGACGCACCACCACTGTTCGACACATCGGGGCTCGCCCCTTGAGTCAGATGTCGTCGTCGAGGTCCGGCAACGGGTCGCCGAACCCACCGGAGACCGCGGGTGACCTCTCGTCACGCGAGCTGGCGTCGAACGCGGTGTCGTGCTCATCCGCGTCGCTCTCGTCACCGAGACCCCCCGAAGGCGCACCCATGAGATCGAGCTCGTCGACCGACATCAACACCTCGCGGGCCTTGGCCCCGGTGGTGGGTCCGACCACGCCTCGTTCCTCCATGAGATCCATCAATCGTCCGGCTCGCGCGAACCCGACTCGCAGCTTGCGCTGCAGCATGGACGTCGATCCGAACTGGCTGCGGACCACCAGCTCGATGGCCTGGACCAGCAGATCGTCATCGTCACCCGATCCGCTCGATCCGGCCGACGAGCTCCCGCTCGTATTCGAGTCGTCGCCTTGGACCTCTTTCACGAACTCGATCTCGGGGGCCTGTCGCCGCCAGTGCGACACCACCTTCGCTGCCTCGGACTCGTCGACACAGCACCCTTGGATGCGCTCGGGAGATCCGGCAGTCGGGCCGAGCAACAACATGTCGCCCTTGCCCACGAGCTTCTCTGCTCCGCCGTTGCCCAGGATCACCTTGGAATCAGTGGCCGTGGCCACCGAGAACGCCCAACGAGCGGGAATGTTGGCCTTGATGACGCCCGTGATCACGTCGACCGACGGACGCTGCGTGGCGATCACCAGGTGGACGCCCACGGCGCGTGCCTTGGCAGCGATTCGATTGATCGACTCCTCGACGTCGCGCGCCGCCACCATCATGAGGTCGGCCAACTCGTCGACCACGATCAGGATGAAGGGGAGGCGGGAGTAGACAATCTCCTCGCCGAGCTCAGGAACGAGTTCGCCCCGGTCATAGCTGGCGTTGTAGCCGCTGATGTCGCGGAACCCGACCTTCTCGAGGAGCTCGTAGCGCCGCTCCATCTCGTCGACCGCCCACTTGAGTGCGTTGGCGGCCTTCTTGGGGTCGGTGACGACCTGGGTGAGCAGATGGGGGACGCGGTTGTACTGGGTGAGCTCCACGCGCTTGGGGTCGACCAGGATCAGTCGGACCTGATCGGGCGTGGCCCTCATGAGGATCGACGTCATGATCGAGTTGATGCACGAGCTCTTGCCGGCACCGGTCTGACCGGCGATGAGCACGTGCGGCATGGTTGCCAGGTTGACCAGCACGTTGTGGCCCTCGATGTCGCGCCCGACGGCCACCTCCAGTGGATGGGTGGCCCGCTGCGCCTCGGCCGAGGTGAGGATGTCGGCGATGGCGATGATCTGGCGCTTCGAGTTCGGCACCTCGACCCCGATGGCCTGCTTGCCCGGGATGGGCGCCATGATGCGCACGTCGGGTGACGCCATGGCGTAGGCGATGTCCTTCTGGAGGTTGACCACCGCGTTGACCTTGACTCCGACGCCGAGCTCGAGTTCGTAGCGGGTGACGGTGGGCCCGACGACCATGCCGACCAGGCGTGTGGTCACGCCGTGCTCCGCCAGCGCACCCTCGAGCTGGCGACCACGAGCGGCCACCGCCTCGGTGTCGACCTCTTGCGACGCCGATCGTGACAACAGCGAGATGGGCGGCAACTTCCACGACGACCCGTCGGCTCCCGGTGGCAGTGCGATCTCCAACTGGGTCGGCTCGACGTTGGACGGCAGGAACACCGTCGGCTCGGGCGGGCGGGGCGGAACTGTCGGAGTGACCTCGGCCTTCTTGCGAATCTTCTTGGCGGGCAGGCCTTGCCCGGCGGAATCCTGGTCGAACAACTCAGCGGTGGGCGCTTCAGCGGTCGACTCAGCGCTGTCGCTTCCGCCGACCTGGAACAGGTCGCTGAGCCAGCCCCCGATCGCGCCCATGGCCGGTCGGGTGCCCCGCCCGAGGGAACGCGCCAGTGACAGGACCGACCGATTGGTCACCAACGAGACACCGAACACTCCCCCGAGAACCAGCACCGTCGCTGCGCCCCACGAACTGATCAGCTTGCGCAGTGGCTCGCCCAGCAACGCCCCGAGCAGACCGCCGGCACCGGAAATGGAAGGCCAGAAGTGCAGCTTGGCGTCTCGCAACACCAAGTGGAGCAGGCCCGCCACGACCAAGGCGAGCAACACCGCACCGATGACACGACGAGCCTCGGACCGATCGACATCGACGGACTCGTCGACGTCGCGGGAGCCGTGCTGGCTCATCACCAGCCATCCAGCGCACCCCGCCAGCGCCGGGGGAGCCACGTAGCGAAGCAATCCGAACAGCCAGCCGAGCAGGTCGGTGAGACCGGATCCCACCGGACCGGCCGAGTGCCCGTACACCCCGAAGGCTCCGACGATCGCCACCCCGACGAGTACCACGGCTGCCAGATCGGCGCCGTAACCCTCGAGGATGCTGGGCGTCGGCTCGGGCTCCGGCACGGCCCTCTTCCGCGGAGAAGCCGGCTGACCGGCCTTCTTCGCCGGGGGGCGAGACGGGTTGGAGGGGGCGCGCTGAGAGGTAGCCACGGTCCGAGCGAGGCTATCGGCCTCGTGTGACAGTTCGGTGGAGCGTCAGGGGAACAGGTTGACGAGGGCCGGCGTGAGCTGGTTCACGGTCGAGCCGATCCCGAGCTGTC
>JBBQLA010000227.1:0-5147 GCA_038327485.1 Acidimicrobiales bacterium | reverse complement strand
GGTAACGCCGGAAGCCGTCGGGTCCCGGGTCGTTCGGCTGGTCGATCGGCAGGCGGGGGGTGGAGAAGTCCACGTCGTCGGCGGTCGCACGGAGGAGTTGGGCCACCTCGTTGGCTGTCAACACGTTGTCGCCTGGCATCCAACGGGTGAGACGCGACGACGGCGCGACCGAGCCTGACCGCGCCGCGGATTCGATCAGCCCGACCATGCCGGCGCCCTGGCCGGTGGCTTCGGACGAACACGCACCCGACGGAACGGTCACCCAGGTGATGCCGCCGTAGTTGGTGCACCCGTTGAGCGACAAGTAGTCGCTGTCGGCGATCGACGGGATCGGCAGCGCGTCGAGCGGGCCGGCCACGTTGGTGGTGGAGTTCACCGCGATCGTGTGGTTCAACGCAGCAGGCAGGTTCGGGTGCTTGGACGCCTCGTCCGCCATCGAGGCCACGACCGGCACCCCTCGGACGTACGCCGCGTCGATCGCTGCCTGGGCCTGCGGAGGATTGTTCAGCGCTCCGAGCGCTTCCTGTACGACGTCGACGTGAGAGTCGAGGGCGAACAACACGCCGGCGGCGAAGCGCCCACCATCGGCGATGAACGAGTCACCGACGCGCACCGGGACGAATCGACACTGGTCGCACATTCCGAGTGACCCGCCGTTGCCATCAGCCGCCGTCGAGTCGCGGGCTTCGCCCGTGCCGTGGCCGTACTCCACGTCATCGAGCGGGTCGCTGTCGTTCCACAGGAAGTCCCAGCCCGAGATGTCGTCGACGTAGCCGTTGTGATCGGAGTCGACGCCGTTGGAGAAGTGGGGGTCGAGGATGAGATCTTCGGGGTCGAGGAGGTGGTTGTGGTTGCGGTCGGTGACGGCTGGATCGTTGGCGTAGTCGGAGATGTCGAAGCGCCCGTCGCCGTTGCAGTCGTACGCGGCGCAGCCGGCGGGCTTCGGGAGTTCGCCGGCGTTGAGGTACGCCTTGGTGGCGAGGTCCTTCATTGCCACCGGGTCCTTCCACTTGATGCCCGAGTCGAGCACGGCGATGTGTACGTCGTCGCGTCCGGTCGTGATGCCCCAGGCCAGATCTGCCGCAGGTCCGCGCTGACCGCACAACAAGTGCGTCGATCCGGCCGACTGCGGGCTGCGCCGCGAGGTGTACACGTAGTCGTTGCGCTTGTCGTTGTAGTCCTTCGGCAAGGTCGCCGGATCCGGTTCGCTGTAGCGCCAGTTGGTGCAGTCGAGAGCGGGCGGGTGATCGATGTCGCGTGTCAGAACCTGCCGCGACGTCTGAGGATGTAGCTCCGGACGAACGCCCTGGACCGATCCTTGCGGGGTGCACGCCAACGCCACCACGCTCAACGCAACCCCGACAACCACGACACGTCGTGACAGCATTCGAGTCCCCCTCGTCTTCGCCGGCACGGAGGATAGGAGCTGACTCATGAGCCGCGCCCTCGAACTTGTCGGTCGATAGGGTGAGCCGTCCGGGGGCCGGGAGGGGGAACTGATGGGATCGAAGCGTTCAGTGATGGTCGGCGCGCTCGTCTGCCTCGCGTTGACGGCGGCCGGCACTGTCTCGTGCAGTTCCGATTCGACGACCTCCGCGGTGAAGTCGAAGACGCCGTCGAGCGCGGCTCCGACCCCGCCCAAGGCCTCGGCCCCGCCCGTCGAGTCCTCCGCTCTCGGGGTCGACCCGGCTGCCGAGGCGCGTTGCGACCCACTGGCGGCGCAGTGTCTGCTGCCCTGGCCGAACGACCACTTCACCGTCGCCGATCCGGTCACGTCCACGTCGCGTCGCTTGGCGTTGGACCCCGCGTCGATGCCGGCCAACGCCAGCGGCGTGCGGGTGGATCCGACCGACCAGAACCGCGCCGACGGATGGAGTCCCGGGTCCGCGCTGATGGCGCAGTTCGACGGACTGGACGTGGCAGCGTCGAAGCTGCCGACCTTGGCCGATCCGTCCACGTCGCTCGCCGACTCCTCGCCCATCGTGCTGCTCGACGCGGTGTCGGCCAAGCGACTGCCGTTCTGGGCCGAGCTCGACGCCAACGCGGACGACGGCACCGTGCCCGTCCTGCTCATCCACCCGGCGGTGAACTTCGCCGACGGACACCGCATCGTCGTCGGACTCCGCAACCTGGTCGACAAGACGGCAACCAAGCTGAGCGCGCCTCCGGCGTTCGCGGCCTATCGCGACGGCCAACGCACCACCGACACGGTGTTCGAGGCGCGTCGCCCGTCGATGGAGAAGAACTTCGAGGACCTGCGTGGTGTCGGTGTGAAGCGGTCCGACCTGCAGCTGGCCTGGGACTTCACCGTGGCGAGCACCGAGAGCCTCACCGCCCGCATGTTGGCGATCCGCGATGACGCTTTCGCCGTGTTGGGCGACGCTGCGCCGAAGTTCACCGTGGACACGGTCGCGGACAACCCCGATCCGCTGGTGCGTCGTCGGGTCGAAGGTACGTTCCAGACGCCGCTCTACCTCACCGAGGGGGGCGCTCCCGGTGGACGGTTGGTGCTCGACGAACACGGCGTGCCGACACGACAGGACGGCACGTTCACCGCCGACTACATCTGCGATCTGCCGGCCAAATCCGAGACCACGCCGGCCCGCATGTCCATGTACGGCCACGGACTGCTCGGGAGCCTGGGCGAGGTCAAGGGCGACCTGACCAAGAAGATGTCCGACACCTACGACATCGCCTATTGCGCCACCAACTGGTACGGAATGGCCGAAGGTGACATCGGCAACGCGCTCGGCGCGCTGCAGGACCTGTCGAAGTTCCCGTCGGTGCCCGACCGTATTCAGCAGGGGATGTTGGCGTTCCTGTTCCTCGGTCGGTTGATGAAACACGCCGACGGGTTCACCTCCAATGACGCCTTCCGCTTCAACGGCAAGCCGGCGCTCAAGACCGACGAGCTGTACTTCGATGGGAACAGTCAGGGGTCGATCCTCGGCGGAGCGTTGACCGCGGTGGCGCAGGACTTCACCCGAGTGGCGCTGTCGGAAGCGGGGATGAACTACGCGTTGTTGTTGGATCGCAGCGTCGACTTTGACGAGTACCTCACCGGCGTGTTGAAGCCGGCCTACCCGAAGCGGATCGACCGAATGATCGCCATGGCGGCGACGCAGCTGTTGTGGGATCGGGGCGAGGCCGACGGCTACGCCAATCACATGACGGGCGACCCGCTTCCGAAGACCCCGAAGCACGTGGTGCTCCTGCAAGGAGCGGTAGGTGATCACCAGGTGAGCGAGTTCAGCTTGCGGGTCGAGGCGGCGACCATCGGCGCCGCTGCGCACGACCCGATCGCCGGAGACGGACGCGTGCTCGAGAAGGATCCAGGCTGGCTGCTGAAGCCGATCACCAAGTACCCGCACAGTGGTTCGGCCTACGTGTTGTGGGATACCGGCTCCCCGTCGTCACCGCTCGACAATGTGCCCTCCCGTGAGGGCCACGATCCCCACGACGACACGCCCAGCATCCCGGGATCCCAGGCGCTGAAGGATCAGTTCTGGCACCCCGACGGTGCCATTGCGGACGGGTGCGGCGGCGATGCCTGCACCGCGTCCATTCCACCCGAGAACGCTGACTGAAGCCACCGTCTTGAAGGAGATCACGTGAAGATTCGCCCCACGTTCATCGTGTTGTTGGCCACCGTCACCCTGTTGGGGGCGTGCTCCAAGGACACCAGCTCCCAGTCGCCCAAGGTGACCACGCCCACGACTTCGGCCAAGCCCAAGGCGGCCGAACTCGCAGCGGCCGACGTAGCGACCTTGTCGGCGACCATCGACGCTCACCCAGGGTGTGATCCGCTCGACACGACGTCGTGCCTGCTGCCGTTCCCGTCGGACTACTTCACCTCGGCCGACACGAAGAGCTCGACCGGTCGTCGCATCGCCTTGCCGTCCGGTCAGTTCGCCAACGTTGGTGGCACGACGCTCGACCCGACCGAATGGAACCACAACGACGGCTTCAGCCCGGGCACCCCGATCGTGTTGATGGCCGCTGGTGTCGACGTGACGGCATCGAAGCTTCCTCCCCAGGGCGACATCGCGTCGTCGATGGAGGATTCGTCGGGTTCGGTGGTCGTCGACCTCACCACCGGCAAGCGCTTGGCCCACTGGGCCGAGGTCGATTCAGGTGCGCCGAGCCCCGACAAGCAGTTGCTGGTGCTGCATCCGGCGGCCACCTACCCCGAGGGGCACCGGATCGCCGTGGGGTTCCGTCACCTGAAGACCGCCGGTGGTGAGTCGATCGCAACGCCGCTGGCGTTCAAGGTGTACCGAGACAACCTCACCACGACGATCGACTCGATCGAGTCGCGACGCAAGGACATGGAGTCGATGTTCGACGGGTTGGCCAAGGCCGGCGCACCCCGAGCCGATCTCGAGCAGGCTTGGACGTTCACCGTGGCGTCGGCCGACACGCTGGCCGGACCGTTGCTGGCCATGCGCGACGACGCGTTCAAACGACTGGGCACGGCCGCGCCGGCGTTCACCGCCGACGAAGTGATCACTGATTCGACCCAGCTGAACCCGGGGATCGGGCGCCTCGTGAAGGGCACCTTCGACGTGCCGTCGTACCTGTCCGGCACCGGCGAGCCGGGCAGCAGCCTGGTGGTCGACCCCGACGGCAAGCCGAAGTACGCGGGCTATGACTACCACGCGGTGTATTCGTGCCAGATCCCCCAGTCGGTGATCGACGGGCCCGACAAGGCACGCATGGTGGTGTACGGCCACGGTCTGCTGGGCAGCCACGGCGAGGTCGAGAACTCCCAGGTCGCCAAGATCGCCACGACCAACAAGATGATCTATTGCGCCACCGACTGGATCGGGATGAGCGAGTCCGACGTGGGCAACGCGCTGACGATCCTCGGCGACATCTCCAAGTTCTCGACCCTGGTCGATCGTGGTGAGCAGGGCATCCTCAACACGCTGTTCCTGGCTCGGGTGATGATCAATGAAAAGGGATTCGGTACCAATGCGGCGTTTCGGACGGCGGCCGGCGCCAGCGTGATCCAAGGCGGCGAGGCCTACTTCGACGGCAACAGCCAGGGCTCGCTCATGGGCGGGGTGGCCACCGCCATCGCCCAGGACTGGACCAAGGCGGAGCTCGGGGTGGCCAGCATGGACTACGCCATCCTGCTGTCGCGA
>JBBQLA010000226.1:0-5163 GCA_038327485.1 Acidimicrobiales bacterium | reverse complement strand
GGCGTTGCCTCACCACCGTCGCCACCTCGCGGGCCCGAAAGCGGCCCGCCGCGTCTTCCGACCGAACCGGCCGGTCCGCGCCGCACTCCCGCTGGGAGCGGACGCGCCGCCCTGATCGGTGGCCTCGTCGGTGCGTTGGTGGCCGCGCTGGTGGCCGGGGGGCTGTGGCTGGCGTTGCCTCGCACGACCACCACGGTTTCGGCGACCGGCGCCGCCATGTCGGTGAACCGGCCGTCGACCCGCATTGCCGGGCCCTCGCTCGACATCCACGCGCTGCTCGAGAAGGTGCGGCCATCGGTTGTGTCGATCAAGACCGGCTCGACCACCTCGCTCGGCACTCAGGAAGCGGCGGGGTCGGGGATCGTTCTGGATTCCAGCGGTCTGATCCTGACCAACGCTCACGTGATCTCCGGAGCGAACAGCATCGAGGTGACCTTCGCCGATGGCAGCACTCACTCCGGCTCAGTGAAAGGCAGCCTGCCCGGTAACGATGTCGCTCTGGTTCAAGCCGACGGCGTCTCCGGCCTCACGCCAGCCGAGTTGGGCAGCTCCGACGCTCTCCAGGTCGGCGACGAGGTGGTCGCCATCGGCAATGCCCTGAACCTCGGCGCACAGCCCACCGTGACCAAGGGGATCGTCTCGGCCAAGGACCGCACCATCGATGCCGAGAACGAGAGCCTCGATCATCTGATCCAGACCGACGCCGCCATCAACCCCGGCAACAGCGGCGGCCCGTTGGTGAACTCCGCCGGTCAGGTCGTCGGCATGAACACCGCCATCATCAAGGACGGCCAGAGCCTGGGATTCTCGTTGGCCATCGACGAAATCAAGCCGTTGATCGACGAGATCAAGGCGGGCAAGACCAGTTCCACCGCCCCGACTGCCTACCTGGGAGTCACCACCACCAACATCGACGAGCAACCGTCGGACGTGATCAGTCGATTCGGGATCAACGAGACGTCGGGTGCATTCGTCGCCGGCACCGAGACCGGTTCGGCGGCGGCGAACTCTGGTCTGCAGCCGGGCGACGTCATCCTGAAGATCAATGGCACCAAGGTCACCGGCAAGGAAGACGTGGGCAAGATCATCCGCAAGCTGAAACCGGGCGACAAGGTGACCATCGACTTCCACCGCAACGGCCAGGACACCACTGGCGAAGCCACGCTCGGCCAGCGCGGGGGCTGACGACTACACTCACCCCGCCCGTTCATCGACCTGGAGCTTGAATGTCCGACATCATCGACGAGAACCCGGCACCTCCGATCGCGTCGGTGACGGTGGTGTACCTCGGTCCGGTGGCTCCTCATTGGGAGCTCACCTCCGAATTCGGCGAGCGGTCGGTCGTCGATGACTTCGCCGCCCGCATGCAGGCCCGCCTCACGCTCCTGCCGCCGCACGATCCGCAGTTCAAGCGCAATCGCGAACGGGTGAAGCGAGACGCCGAGCGCGAGAACATCACGCTCACGTGGGATCCGCCCGAGCTCGACATCGACCCGGAGCGCGAACCTCGCCCCGACCGGGAGTCCGCTCCTCGTCGGTAACCTGATCACGTGGCTGATCTCGAGTCGCGTCTGATCAATCGAGAGTCGTCGTGGCTGGCGTTCAATCAGCGCGTCCTGGCGCTGGCCGGCGAATCGTCCACCCCACCATTGGAGCGGGCCAAGTTCCTGGCCATCTTCTCCCAGAACCTCGACGAGTTCTTTCAGGTGCGCGTCGCCGGTCTGAAGGATCAGGTCGATGCCTCGGTACGAACCCGCAGCGCGGATGGGCTCCGTCCCTCCGATCAGCTGGCGGCCATCGGTCGTACCGCGCAACGGATCAGCCGCCGAGCCGACGGGGTGTTTCTCAACGAGCTCATCCCGGTGCTGGCCGAGAACGGAATTCGCTTCGCCAGCTGGGCCCAGCTCGACGTTGACGACCAGTCCGACATGCAGGAGTTGTTCGAACGCCGCGTGTTCCCGGTGCTCACGCCCCTGGCGGTCGACCCGGGCCATCCGTTCCCGTACATTTCCAACCTGTCGCTGAATCTGGCGGTGATCGTGTCGGACCCGGTGGACGGCGAGCGACGCTTCGCTCGGGTGAAGGTCCCGCCGCTGTTGCCCCGTTTCGTGATGCTGGCCGATGGTGAGCGGTTCATCCCGATCGAGCAGGTGATCGCGGCGCACGTCGGGGTCCTGTTCCCCGGCATGGTGGTCGAGGATCACGTGGCCTTCCGGGTCACTCGCAACGCTGATCTCGATCTCGAGGAGGAGGAAGCCGAGGATCTACTGGCCGCCATCGAGGTCGAGGTGCGTCGCCGCCGTTTCGGCCGGGCGGTGCGCCTCGAGGTGGAGTCCTCGATGACGCCCGAGATCCTCGATCTGTTGCAGCGAGAGCTCGGACTCACCGCCGACGACACCTATCTGCACGACGGCCCGATCGATCTGTCGGGGCTGTGGGCGGTGCACGGTCTCGATCGGCCCGACCTGCGCTTCCCGTCGTTCGTGCCGCTGACCCAGCGCATCCTGTCCGACGAGGACGGACTGCCCGCCGACATCATGTCGGTGCTTCGTAAACGGGACATCCTGCTGCAGCATCCCTACGACAGCTTCTCGACCTCGGTCGAAGAATTCATCCGGCAGGCTTCGGTCGACCCCAACGTATTGGCCATCAAGCAAACGCTGTATCGAACTTCCGGCGACAGTCCCATCGTTGCTGCGCTCATCCGGGCCGCGGAGTCGGGCAAGCAGGCCGTGGCGTTGGTCGAGCTGAAAGCCCGCTTCGACGAGGCCAACAACATCGAGTGGGCTCGTCGACTGGAGCAAGCCGGCGTGCACGTGGTGTACGGGCTGGTCGGTCTGAAGACGCACGCCAAGATCTCCTTGGTGGCTCGGGCCGAAGGCGACGTCGTCCGCCGGTACTGCCACCTCGGCACGGGCAACTACAACAACAAGACCGCCCGGCTCTACGAAGACGTCGGGCTGCTCACTTCGAACGAGGAGATCGGAGCGGACGTCAGTCAACTGTTCAACTTCCTCACCGGCTTCGGGAAGCAGGTGCACTACCGGCGGTTGCTGGTGGCGCCCGACCGAATGCGCGATCAGCTGATCGAGCTGATCCGAGGCGAGCGTGCGGTGCCGGGCGGTGCCATCCGGATGAAGATGAACAGCCTGGTGGACCCGGTGCTCATCGATGAGTTGTACGCGGCATCGGGCGATGGTGTTCGAATCGATCTGATCGTGCGAGGCATCTGTTGTCTGCGTCCCGAGGTCGATGGGCTGAGCGAGAACATCACCGTACGAAGCATCGTCGGCCGCTACCTCGAGCATTCGCGCATTTTCCGGTTCGCCAACGGCGCAGGGATGGGTGAGCCCACTGTGTTGATCGGCTCGGCCGATCTCATGCCCCGCAACCTCGACCGGCGAGTCGAGACGTTGGTGCCGATCCTCGATCCGCTGTTGCGCGCCCGTATCGACCACACGCTCGAGGTGAACCTGGCCGACGACGTGTTGGCGTGGACGCTGCGCGACGATCGGTGGACGCCGCCGCTGCCGGGTGGCACGACCGACACCCATCTCGAGCTCCAGGATCTGGCCCGCGAGTCCCACGACGCGCCTCGTTGAACGCAGCGTGTCGTTGAACGATCGTCCTGAGCACCCCGACGTCCCCGAGATCGTCGCTGGAGGTGGGGTGATCTGGCGCGACGACGCCGACGGCCGCCGGTTCGCGGTGGTGCATCGCCCCCATCGCCACGACTGGAGCCTGGCCAAGGGCAAGGTCGAGCCGGGTGAGGACGTGCTCGCCGCAGCTCTTCGCGAGGTGTCCGAAGAGACCGGGTTCACCGTCATGGTCGGGGCCGAGCTCGCGACCGTCAACTACGTCGACCACCGGGGTCGATCCAAGGTGGTGCACTACTGGTCAATGCAATGGGAGTCCGGCGAGTTCGTCGTCAACTCCGAGGTCGACGAGCTGCGATGGCTCGATTCGACCGAGGCGGTGGCACTGCTGACCTATGACATCGACAAGGAACTCATCACCAAGATGTCGTGACGATCCCGACCCACCTGTTCGGCTCCGGTTCACCTTCTGTTCACTCTTTGATGGGCCTGCGGCCATCGGACGTGCCTACGGTGGGCGCAATGCCTCGCGACCTCTTGAATGCAGGATTGTGAACTCCGGCGTCCGAGGCTTGCCCACATCCGTTCGGCAGACGAAGATCTCGACAGAGGGGACGGTCTGATGACCGACACACTCCTGAGTGGTGATGGAAGTCGCCCGACGATCCCGAGGAACATCAGCCTGATGAGCAACCCGACTGTTGCGTCGCTCGAAGATGCCGTGACTCCGGCTCACGAACTGATCTTCGACATCGCCGGTCTGGGGGTCAGCTACGGCTCCGCCAAAGCGGTGCGTGACGTCTCGATGGAGATCGCCCGCAACGAGATCACTGCGTTCATTGGCCCGTCGGGCTGTGGCAAGTCCACCGTCCTCCGCTGCCTCAACCGCATGAACGACCTCATCGAAGGCGCCACCGTCGAGGGCAAGGTGGCCTTCAGGGGAGTCGATCTCTACGGCGACGGAGTGAACCCCGTCGAGGTTCGCCGCCGGATCGGCATGGTCTTCCAGAAGCCCAACCCGTTCCCGAAGTCGATCTACGACAACGTCTCCTACGGCCCCCGCATCGGTGGCATCAAGAAGAAGGCCGAGCTCAACGACATCGTGGAGTCCTCGCTGCGCAAGGCGGCGCTGTGGGACGAGGTCAAGGACCGACTCGGCGCCTCCGCGTTGGGCATGTCGGGCGGCCAGCAGCAGCGCCTGTGCATCGCTCGGGCCATCGCAATCGAGCCCGAGGTGTTGTTGATGGACGAGCCGTGCTCCGCGCTCGACCCGATCGCCACCGCCCGGATCGAGGATCTCATGCGGGAGATCAAGGACGAGTACACGATCGTGATCGTGACCCACAACATGCAGCAGGCGGCGCGGGTCAGCGACAAGACGGCGTTCTTCTCGACCGACATGAGCTCCGAGGCCGATCGGCGCACCGGTGTGCTCGTCGAGTTCAACCCGACGGTCAAGGTGTTCTCGAATCCCGACGATGATCGGACAGAGAACTACATCACCGGCCGTTTCGGCTGAGGGCGGCCGACCGAAGCAATGGTGATCTTCCTCGGTGTCCTGGTCGGC
>JBBQLA010000225.1:0-5183 GCA_038327485.1 Acidimicrobiales bacterium | reverse complement strand
TGTTGTCGCTGTCGGGTGGAGAAGCGGCCCGGGCGGGCCTCGCCGCATTGCAGCTGGCCCGCTTCGACTTGTTCCTCCTCGATGAACCCACCAACGATCTCGACCTCGACGGTCTGATCCGGATGGAACGTTTCGTCCTCGGTTTGGGGGCGGGTTGCGTGATCGTCAGCCACGACCGGACCTTCCTGCGCCGGGGCGTCAACCAGGTCGTCGAGCTCGACGAGTTCACCCACACCGCCACGCGATATGGCACCGATTGGGACACGTATCTGGTGGAACGCGAGGTCGCTCGCCAACACCAGTGGCAGGCCTACGAGGAGTACGAGTCCAAACGCGGTGGATTGGCCTCACGAGCGCAGCAGGAACGCGAATGGGCGACGCAAGGCCTGGCCAAAGCCAAGAAGAAGCCGGCCGACAACGACAAGTTCGTGCGGAGCTTCAAGATCAACCAGACCGAACAACTCGCCGGCAAGGCGGCCCGCACCGCCAAGGCCCAGGAGCGACTCGAGGTGGTCGAGGAGCCGCGCGAGCCGTGGCAGCTGCAGTTCTCGATCGCGTCCGTCGGACGAAGCGGCGCCGTCGTGGCACGCCTCGAGAGCGCAGTCATCGAGCGGGGTTCGTTCACGCTCGGCCCGGTGAATCTGCAGATCGACTACGGCGAGAAGGTGGTCATCGAAGGACCGAACGGCTCGGGCAAGTCGACTCTCTTGGCCGCACTGTTGGGCGAGATACCGATCACGTCGGGTGAACAGTGGCGCGGACCGGGAGTGGTGGTCGGTCGGCTCGAGCAGGCGCGCACTCAGCTGGCCGAATCTCCAACCGTGCTGGTCGCATTCCAGGCCGCGACCGACCTGGGACTCAGCGAGGCGAGAACACTGCTGGCGAAATTCGGGATCGGCGCGGAGCAGGTCAATCGCGACGCCATGTCGTTGTCACCGGGTGAGCGGACCCGGTTGGTGTTGGCGCTGTTGATGGGAGCGGGGTCGAACTGCCTCGTGCTCGACGAGCCGACCAACCACCTCGACCTCCCAGCGATCGAACAACTGGAGCAGGCCGTCAACGCCTTCGACGGCACCGTGTTGCTCGTGAGCCACGACCGGTCAATGCTGTCGAACTTCGTCCGGACTCGCACGATCACCATGCTCGATGGTCGGCTGGTGTCGGACACACCCGCGTGAGTTGGAGCTGACCACCATGGAGATCGATGTCACGAACGGGGCGATCCGCCTGCACGACGGTGCGCTGGGCGTCGAGCTCGGCCCGGCCCTCCCGGCCCTGCAGATGACCGTCGCCGGCCACGTTCACGAATGGCGGCCGAACCGACTGTCTTCGCTCGACCAGGGCTGGACCGCCAAGCACGTGAGCACGGGCGTGTCGATCGAACTGGAGGTCGCCCCGGTCGACGGCGGGCAAGTGTCGTTGAGGGCGCGGGTCCGTAACAGCGGGAGCGATGAGGTCACGGTGGGGCGCCTGGACCTGGCCACGACCAGCGGGCTGCGAGTCGGGACGGATTCGCGACGGTGGCGGATCTACCGCAACGGCTACCAGTCGTGGGCGGGTACATGGACGATCGGAGTCGACGAGTCAGACATCGACGTACCGACGCGCTTCGGTCGAGCCGGCGTGACCGATGGGCGCCACCGCGCCGCCACCGACGTCGGCCATGTTCGGTCCGACAGCTTCGGCGCCATCGTTGATCCGGTGGCAGGGGCCGCGCTGGCCATCGGCTTCACCACGCTGGGCGACGCGTTCGGTTTTGTGGAAGTGGACGCGCCCCACGGTGAGGTTCGGACCCTGTCGGTGTGGGTTGACCTCGATGACACTCCCCTCGCTGCCGGTGCCACCACGGCGTGGTTCGAGGTGCGCTTCGCGGCGACGTCAGAAGGGACCGCGGCGTTGCGCCCGGTCGTCGACGCGGCCGGCGACGCCATGGAGGCGTTGAGCCGAGGCCAAGCTCATCCGGCGGGCTGGTGCTCCTGGTACTACTACTTCACCAAGGTGACCGAGGCCGACGTGGTCACGAACCTCGAGGTGCTGGCGCGCGACGGTCGCGATGGCCCGCTGTTCGGGTGCGAGTACGTGATGGTGGACGACGGACACCAGACCGCCATCGGTGACTGGTTGTCGACGAACGACAAGTTCCCGAGCGGCATGCGCTCGCTGGCGGAGCGAATCGTCGACGCCGGGTTCGACGCCGGCATCTGGTGGGCGCCGTTCATCGTGTCATCGAAGTCAAAGGTCGCGGCGGAGCACCCCGAATGGCTGGTTCGCAACGAGCGCGGGCGGCCGATCCTCGGCCTGGTCAATCCGGGCTGGGGTCTCGTGCCGATGTGGGTGCTGGACACGACCCACCCGGGCGCCCTCGATCACATCCGCCACGTGGCCGAGGTGATCGGACGTGAGTGGGGCTATCGGATCCAGAAGATCGACTTCCTGTTTGCCGCCGCACACCCCGGGGTGCGTCACGACCGCACTGCGACGCGAGCGCAGGCGCTGCGGCGCGGCCTCGAAGCGGTGCGCGCCGGGTGCGGTCCGGAGGGATTCGTGTTGGGGTGTGGCTCGCCGATGGGCCCAGCGGTGGGTCTCGTCGATGCCATGCGCATCGGGTCGGACGTGACGCCGAGCTGGACGACGTTGATCGGGCGGACGGTCGGCCGCAACCGACACGCGCTGGCCACCGCGCACGCACTGCTCAACACGATGACCCGCTCGATGCTGGATGGTTCGTGGTTCCTCAACGACCCGGACTGCCTGATGGTGCGCGACACCGACACCAAGCTGACCGAGGCCGAGGTGCACACCATGTGCACCGTGTTCGGAATGACCAACGGGATGTTGGTGCTGTCGGATCGTATGGATCGGCTCCCGCCGGATCGTCAGGCGCTGGTGGCCCGCACCCGCGCGCTGACCGGCGGCGTCGCGACGGTGGTGGATCTGTTCGAGCACGCGTTGCCGGGACAGATCGTGACCCGCTACGACGATCGAATCGACGTGGGCTGCGTCAACCTGACGAACTCCCCTCGGTCAGGAGTGGTCGACCTCGTCGGTCTCGGCATCGCGGGGGAAGTCGACGCGACTGCGCTCGCTGCGAGTGGGCTTCGGGAGTACTGGACCGGCGATTCAGTGGCCGTGCGGGGCACGAGCATCGACGTGGGCACGATCGCAGCGCACTCGGCGCGAGTGGTGCAGTTGCCCCGACGCTGACGGGGTCAGCCCCCGAGAGTGTCGATCAACCGTCCGAGCTCGTTGCTCCGAGCGCTCTGTGCAGCAGTTCGCCGAGACCCAGTGCTTCCGCAGTCGTGCGGAGGTAATCCAGATCGAGCACGTCTCCGCTGACTCGGACGATCCCGCAGATGTCCCGCCACTGCTGGTCGGAAGCTTGACCCCCGGCGCGGTACCAGTCGAGCTTGCGGAGCATCTGATCTTCGGGGGAGGTCACCCAGAGCCCTGGCCTCACGCCCGGCAGGGGCACGAGCACGCGCCGTTCGAGCTGTCGTCGATCGAGCAGTGAGTCGCCGAGCACGAAGAGATCAACTTTGAACGCAATGGTGGTGTCGATGAGGTTGAACGAATCGTGGTTCCGGATCGCCGCCCGGGCTGACTCGGTTGGAACGTAGAACTCGGTTTCGGCGCGGCCGATCAGGCGTTCACCCGCAGCGTGGTCGACCCTGATCGCGACGTCGACATCAGCGGTGGCGCGTGGCTCTCCGAAGAACGAACCCGCCAACGAACCACCGAGCACGTAGTCGATGTTCAATTCGTCGAGCATCGCGGCGACGCGGATGACGACGTCGAGCGGGCTCGCTCCGGTCACGCGCCGGTGGACGCGCAGTACGCAGCGTCAGCGAGGGCCGAACCGTACTGGCGGCGGGCCAGCTCGTGAGCGAGTTCGTTGCCGCCGATTCCCGGGTTGCCGGCGCGGATGCCGGCCGTGGCCAGCGTGACGATGTCTGTGCTGAGCTGGTCGGCGAGGACCGCACGTTCAGAGGGCGACATGGCTCGCCACAGATCGACGAGGACGTCGAACACCTCGGGGGGTGTATCCCGCGCGGGGCCGTTCGTCACGGGTGCGATGTTACCCGGGCCGCCTGACGGCCCGGCGCTGACGGGGTCAGCCGCAGTTGTCGAGCGCTGTCTTGATGGCGGTTGCGAGCAGGGCTCGTCCGGCCGGGTTGGGGTGGACGGTGTCGTCGGTCAGGGGCGTCCCGCTCGGCGGGTGCGCGGCGATGTCGGCCGAGACGATCTGGTTCCAGTCGATGATGTCGATGCGCTTGTCAGCGGCGTGAAGGCGCGAGAGCGCGACGTTCAGAGTGCCGGCTCGCGGGCCCAAGGGAGTGCCGTTGTCGGTCATGTGGGTGTCGATGTTGACCATGTGGATGCATCTCGCGTTCGGGAACAGCGAGATGAGTTTGAGCAGATCGGCCTGCGCATTGCCGAGGTTGGCGCCGTGGAGGACATCGTTGGATCCGAGCTCGATGACGACCTGGTCGGGATCCTTGGCTGCAGCTCGCTGGCCGGCGGGGATCATCTGGCCGGCTTGGATGCCGAGCACGGCCGCGATATCGGGGGTGTAGTCGCCGCCGAGTTCGGTCTTGATCTCCGGTGAGGTGACCACCGAGATCGAATCGCCGAGGAACGCCACCGTCGGTGCGGGGCGCGCGAGCCACCACACCAAAGCTGCGACCACGAGGACCGCAGCTCCGAGGATGACCCAGCGCGCCGGCCGGCCGAGGCGGCTATTTGCGATGAAGCGCGTCCTTCGCCTTGTCGATGACGCTCTCGACCTTCTCCTCCATCTGGTGAAGCTTCTCTTTGATCTCACCAGCGACGCGGTCGGTCTTGCCTTCGGCCTCGAGGTCCTTGTCCCCCGTCAACGATCCGGCGGCTTCCTTGATCCGACCCTTGACCTCATCGGTGCTCTCATCCATCGAACGACTCCTTCGCCGTAGGTGCCCGGTCACGAGATTGGGCTGCATCCCCACCATGGACCCCACGCACCAGGCCGAGTTAGAGGAGAAGGTCCCAAGACCGGACGACCTGGGGTTGCGCTCGTCGCTAGGTTGACTCCTGAGCCGGAGAAGGCGGGGCACATGATCGGCAAACGCGCGACAGCTCCAACTTGGGCAGCGGCCATGGTGGTGGTGCTGTCAGTTGCGTTGGTGGCCACCGCGTGCTCGTCGGAC
>JBBQLA010000224.1:0-5190 GCA_038327485.1 Acidimicrobiales bacterium | reverse complement strand
GTCGCGGAGGCCACCGGACCTGAAGGTCCCCTCCAGGTCGAGAAAGGTACCCACCGCGCCGACGAAGGCGTGGTTCTCCCCGAACATCTGGAAATAGAGCTTCCGCAAGGGAAAGGTGGCGAAGACGAAGTCGACGAACGCCAGCACGCCCTCGAGGGGCCATCCCCGCCGCTGCACCTCACCTTCGAAGGCCACGGCGAGGGACCCATGTCGGTCTCGCATCGAGACGCCGAACAGCTGGACCAGACCGATCGGACCACCCCGGCTGCGATCTTCGATCAGACCCTGGGCGGTCACGCCCTGCCACAACTCCTGGTGGAACGACTGGGGGCTCGGCATCCGTCCCCCGAAGCGCCAGGTCGCGCCGCTCTGCTCGACGAGCAAGTGGTAGAGATAGGCCGCGTCCTCGGGCACCGGCACCCGGACGACCGTCCGGCGCGTCGTGAGCGGGAGATGACTCGTCGAGCTGAGCGTCATTCGAGCCCGGCCAACGGCGTTCCGAGCCTGAGGACCTCGACATCGGCGAATGAGCCGTAGAGCCACCGATGTTCACGCAGCACCACCTCGCGCTCGGTGGTCGGGTACCCCTTCAGGGCCTGAGCGAGAGGTCCGAAGATCGGGTGGATCGGCAGTTCGCAGTAGAGGTGGTCGAGGTTGAGCTCGACGCGGCCGAGGTCGGCCACGCTCTGCATCGCCTCAGCCAGCTCGTGGGGCGCGATCGACATCGACATCACCGCGGTCGTGAAATCCACATAGGCCGACGGGAACAACGCGTTCGCCCGGCTCACCCGGACGATCGCCAGCAGTCGACCGAGATCGGCGACCCACGAGCGCACGAGCACGGCTCCGCGCAGCAAGGCGAAGTTGAACGCTTCGGCGCTCGCGGCCATCGTCAGGTCTTCGTCCGCGATCGCGGGGGTGAGTCGGGTCAGCTCCCAATGCTCTTCCACGTGGTTCGGAGTCGTCGGTACGAGCGGGATGCTAGGTCCCCCCGGTCTTGGTGAGATCCAGCGATTGACCCTGGGCCCCGTCGCCGCCATGGGGCCAGAGCGTGATCCGCTCGGCCGACACGACGGCTGAACCTCCGTAGCAACGGAAGGAGCTCGGCAGGTCGGGCAGTCGGTGCCACTCGCCGGCGCCGAGGTCGAATTGTCCCGCGGTGCGTTCGGGTGTGGCCGCCGTGTTCGGAGCATGATCCGTTGCTTGATTCCCGCAGGCGATCGTGAGCACCCCCGCCGCGTCGATCGAGAGCACCGAGCCCGATCTCGGCTTGAGCGGTGCATTCGGCAGCGATGTCCACGCGCCGTCTACGTATCGCTCCAACCGCGCGCTCGGGCCGTCCCAGTTCAGCAGGGTGTCCCCGAATCCGATCAACTGGTCGACGTTGCCGCTCGGGGGAGAGATCTCCGACCAGCTGCCGAGCACCGGGTCGAAGCGGTGGATCCACGAGGTCGATGTCGACGCCGTGGCGCCGGCTTCGGTCACCATCGGCGTTCCCGCCGGGCGATCGTCGTACCCACCGATGACCACCGCAGCGCCCATGACGGTGAGCGACGGAGGAAGGGTCGCCGTCGACAGCGCGCCGGCGGGTAGGGGGGGCAGCACGCTCCATTGCTCGGTGCTCAGATCGAGGACGGCCCCGGGCAGACCGAGGGAACCCGTGTCGAGAAGGACCAGATGGTTGTTCGCGACCGCCATCTCCGGCTGCGCCAGGCAGGGCATTGCCGGGGGCGGGGGCATCGAGTCCCAGCTCGCCCCGGCGGTGAAGCGGTACAGGGCCAAGCCGGAGCTCTGCCCGTCGGCGCGGCAGTTCTTGTCCGAGGACGCGACGGCCACGATCACGTCGCCGTCCGGCGTCGTGGTCGCGGTCAGCGGTCCCCCGGATCCGACGGGGAGGTCGACCGATGCGAGGGCTTCGATGTCGCCTCGGGCGGGCACCCGGTAGGCGCCCAGGTGCTGACCGTCGGCGCGACCACCCGTCACGATCGGCGGTTCGCCAGGGCTGAGGACGACGACCGAGGCGGCATCCAACTGGGGGATTGCGGCCGTCGGTGCCCAGGCGTTCGATGAACCCGGGTCACGGTCGTTCGAGCATCCGCCGACGGCGAGCAGCAAGAACGCCAAGGCGACGGCGATCCCGAGCTCGTTGCGGCGCCTGGTCCCTTCGATCAAGGGTGCCCCAGGATGGTGACTCCCATGTCCGCCCTCGCGTAGCCGAGCATCGATGACGAGGCGAACTGGTCGGTGATCACGCCGTCCCGGAAGGGGTTCGTGCCCCAGTAGATGCCGGCGGGAGCCAGTCTCCCGTCGGATTCGAGTCCGGTGATGGGCGACCCGCTGTCGCCGCCCTGCCCCCGGTTGCCGCGGTAGGACTGGTTGTGATCGGTCTGCCCGCCACCACATTCGGAGATCCAGAAGTCGTACCGCTCACCGCTCGACGCCGTGATCGGGAAGGTGCCGTTCGTGACCCCGTAGGAGACGTTCACCTGGCCACCCGGAGCGACGTTGTTCCACCAGAACGGGCCGACGTCCTTGATGGTCTTGTCGTCCCAGTAGACCTTGCCGTCGTTGATGCCGTTCGCCCACACGAACCCGGAATCCGAGTTGTTGATGTAGCCCGGCGAGGGACACGGCATGTAGCCGCGCGTGAAGCCAC
Organism: Acidimicrobiales bacterium; assembly: GCA_038327485.1. Taxonomy (GTDB): domain Bacteria; phylum Actinomycetota; class Acidimicrobiia; order Acidimicrobiales; family Microtrichaceae; genus JBBQLA01. Next base: position 2,534 of record JBBQLA010000224.1, on the reverse strand, counting down.
TGCCGACGGGGCCCGGGTAGTACCAGGGCTCGTTCAGGGTGCGACTGCAGTGACCCGCGGTCAGGTAGCCATAGAGGCCGTCCGAGTTCCGACGGACATCGAAAGCCGTCGTGCACATACCCGCACCGTGCACGCCGGGATGGACGAACTCGCCGGCCTCCGTGTACGGAGGGGGATCGCTCCGTGTGATGTTCTTGGTGGCTGCGCCCACGCCGAAGCGGAACTCGAGCGGTATCTGACCCAGGTCCTCGAGGCCGTCGAGGTCGGCTCGAAGGGCGTCCAGGCTCTTCGGCTCGTCCTCGGCCAGCCACACGACCACGGAGCCGCTCGCCACAGGTGCGGCGCCACCGCTGACTTCCATGCCGCCGAGGCGGTTTCCTCTCTCGGCCACAAACGCCATCACCTTGCGCTTGGCGTCTGTGAGCTCCGCGAGCGAGTGGGGGACGATCGTCTGCGTGACCTCCGTGCCCTTCGGCAGGAGCGTCGCGATCGCAGTGAGATCGATCTCCTTCGTCACCTGGATCTCGACCCGACCCCCCTCCTTGTTGTGCACCTCGGCTCCGGCGTAGGGCTCACCCACGATGTCGGGGAGCTGGGGTATCACCTTGGCGAGCGCGCTCTGGATCTCCAGTTGGCGCTTGAGGACGGGGATCTCGTCCTTCGTGACCGGGTAGCCGTACTCGAAGCTTGCGCCGAGTGCTGCGTCGGTCGCCAACGCCTTGACGAAGTCGGGGTCGGACCGGAGGCCCATCTCGGATCGTCCGAAGATGAATCCGTCCAGCCGCTGGTCACCGGTGTTCGGCATGGCCGCGCTATCGCCATCGAGCCGTCCCGATCGGATGCCCGCGATGACGGGTCCATCGTCTCGTACGGTTCCTTCGGCGGGGTTCGCGAGTCCGATGGCGGGCGCGGCGACGACGCCCGTCAGCCCCGCCAACGCGGCGGCTCCGGCGAGGCTTCGTGCGCTGGTTCGATGCCGTTTCGGCTTGCGGCGGCCAGGCGTGATCACGGCCTTGACCTGCGTTTGCCGCGCGTCCACCAGTTCATTCTGGGTTTGCTCGTGCATGGGTCCCCCGTCGGACTCGGATACCTCTCGGTATCGACCGCCGAGCGTGCCCGCCAGACACGGAACCCGCCAGCCGTCTCGGACGTTAGCGGACCGCGTGTGGTGATGCAGTCACCTGCGACACACCGCCGTCCGGGGACCGACGGGACGAACTGCGTCGGCTACAGCCAGCCCTTCTTCTTGAACCAGGTGTAGAGCCCGGTCGTCAGCGTGAGCATCAGGCCGAGGGCGATGAAGTAGCCGTAGTGCCAGCTGAGCTCGGGCATGTACTGGAAGTTCATGCCGTAGACGCCGGTGATCAGCGCGGCGCCGAACAGGATCGCCCCCCACGACGTCATCTTCTTCATGATGTCGTTCATGTGGTTGTTGACCACGGCGAGGTGGGCGTCGACGGCGTTGCCCAAGAGCTCGCGCTGGGTCTCGAGCGTGTCGATGACCCGCAGCGTGTGGTCGAGCACGTCCTGGAAGTAGCGCTGGACATCTTCGCGGACGGGACGGACCTCCTGACGCAGGATCGTCTGCAGCACGTCTCGCAGGGGCACCACCCGGCGGCGGAACATCAGGAGCTCACGCCGGAGCACGAGCAGGTCCTGCTGCAGGGTGCTCTCGTTGGGCCCGTCGACCACGAAGATGCGACTCTCGATCTGCTCGAGCTCGTCCTCGGTCGAGTCGAGGGCGTCGAAGTAGGTGTCGACGACCGAGTCGAGCAGCGTGTAGAGCAGGAACCCGACCGTGTTGTGGCCTTCGCGAGTGCGATCGAACCGCTGGCCGATCTGCAGCACGTCGACGCACGGGTCGCCCTGGTAGCTGTGGCGCACTGACACCATCCAGCCTTCGGCGATGAACAGGTTCAGCTCCGAGAGGTGCCGAGGGTTGCCGTTGCTGGCGTAGACGACGAGGAAGGCGTGGGTGTCGTAGCGCTCGATCTTGGGTCGCTGACCCGGGTGCCGGAGGTCTTCCATGGCCAGCGGGTGCAGCGAAAACTCCTGCTGGATCAGGTTGAGATCGTCCTCGCTCGGATCGAGCACATCGACCCAGAGCAGGCAGGCCGACTCGCCCACCAGATCGGAGATCCGCTCGTGCTCGGTGATCTCCTTGGATCCCCCGCCATCCTCGAACACCGTCGCCCTGAGCACGCCTCATTGTTACCCCGATGGCGGCGCCGACCCGCGCACGCGACGACTGATCCGGCCGTTGCCCCCTCCGCGGGGTGCAACGGCGGGACGAGTCGGTCAGTGGATGCCGAGGATCGTGATGGCGGCGATGAGCGAGAGCGCGCCGACGAGGTCCATCGACGAGGTGAGCAATGGCACGCCGTAGTTGTCCGGGTCGAGGCCCAGCCGGTAGGTCACGATGCTGCCGTAGTACGCGATGAAGACCGCGAAGAACGTGGCCATGAACCCGCCGATGAGCGAGATGGCGATCATGTTCAGCACGCCCGGACTGGCCTGGCCGAACAGTGCCGCCG
>JBBQLA010000223.1:0-5193 GCA_038327485.1 Acidimicrobiales bacterium | reverse complement strand
TGATCCGTTGCGGTGAGAAGAGCGTTGGCGAGGGGTTAGCCGGAGCGAAAGCACTCGAAGCAGGGACCCTCGGCAGACTGAAGTTCGAGCAGCTCCAGGGTGTGAATTGCTTCGCTCGACGACGCGACGACGCGTCGTACTCCGCCCGGATCGGCGAGCAGGAGACCGGCGGCGCTGACCTCGAGCACCTCGACGCAACGGTCGGTCAGGCGGGTCAACAGTTCGAGAACATCGAATTCGTCGACCAGCACGTCAGCGAGTTCGACGAACGTTGCGACCAAGCGGGATTCCCTGGGCATGTCAGACCTCGCTCTGTCCGACAAGGACCGGATCAGCGGGCCCGTCGAATCGGAGTTCGCGCTCCACAACGGAGCGGGCGACGGATCGCAGCGACTGGTCATTCCCAAAGGCGTGGGCCTTCATTCGGATCAGCGCCTGCCCGACACTTACCCCGAGCTGCGCTGCGACCATACCGGAGGCCTGGTGCACTTCGAGTTCGAAATCAGCGCCCGACTCGAACTCATGGGCCAGCTGGCCGGGAGTGGCGTGCGCCTGCATCATGATCACCGACCGGGCGACGGTGTCGGCGAGGATCGTGCAGTCCTGGTGTTGCTCAGATGTGAGGGCGCCGGGTTGGTCTCGGTACAAATTGAGCGCGCCGAGCTTGACCGGGCCAACGCTGATCGGGAACCCGAAGATCGCACGCACGCCAACCTCGAGTGCCTCTTCGCTGAAAGCCATCCACCGGACTTCGTGGGGCTTGGCGAGATCCGGTTCGAGGACAGGCCGCTGGTCATGAAACGCGTCGAGGCACGGGCCTTCGCTCAGAGAGAACTGAAGTTCTTCGATGCGGGCGCTCACCTTGTTGGTGGTGCACAACGACCCACGTTGTATGTCGCCCGACATCATCATGATCCCGGCGCCGCTCAGCTGAGCGACCTCCGCGCACACGTCGCACAGCCGCTGAGAGTCGAGCCCATTCGCATCGCTGGTGAAGCGGCTCTGGATCTCCAACACCCGCGCATCAGTCATGCCGCGCTCGGTTCGGCGAGCTGACCACTGCAGACGAACCGGAGGCCCATCGGGCTGACCGACTCGCACAGATCGAGCACGCGCTGGGCTCTCAGTGACGGCGCACGCAGCAGCAACTGCCGAGCCTCGCCCCGCAGGTACAGGCCCGTCCGCACGAGGAGATTGACGACGGACACGTCCATGAACGTCACGCCGCTCAAGTCGATCACCAGATTCGAATCGTCTTCGCCGATCAGTCGGGCGAGTTGGCACGTCAACGTAGGAATCGTTGAGGTGTCGTGCTCGCCGACCATGAAGAAGACCGCCGTGCCACTTCCTCCAAGCGCGACCGACTCGCTCGCCTCGAGCGGGACGTCGATAGCAGGTGCGCTCATGATGGAACTCCCTCGAGTGTGCGACATACGTCGCGTCACCGGGGTCCGGAGTAACGCTGACCGTCACCGTACACGCACGGGCCGTCACCTGTCGCTCGGTTGGCATCCATCTCGTCGGCGCTGACTCCATCTCGGATTCGTCTGGGGCATCTACATCTCCGTCGGCCCAGGGCGCGACCTTCGTTCGGGGAGCAGGCCTACATGGTGTTGTCGTTCGTGGCGAGATCGCTTCTCACTCGGCAGGTCTTCGCCAACGTCCTGAGCTCAGCAGCTCAGGCGTCGTCCCGGCCCTCACGCGAGGCCTTCTTCGCAGATCCCTTCAACAGTGTCCCGTACTGGCGTGCTTCGAGGTCGCGTTGCTCGCGGCGCACCTTCAACAGGTCGGTTCGGGTGCAGATCCCGACCAGCCGTCCGGCATCGAGGACCGGAACGTGCTCGACCTGCTCCTCCACCATGATGTGCAGGGCGTCGATGGCGTGATCGTCGGGTTCTACGGTGGACGTCTCGGTGGTGGTGATCCCGAGCAACGTCGGCTCGTCACGAGCCGATTCGTCGAGAAGCGCCCGGCGCCCGACCATTCCGAGCAGGGTTCCGTGGTCATCGACGACGGGGTACGCCCCGTGGCCTTGGTCGACGAAGCGGTCGCGCGCCTGAGCCACGGTGAGCGAGGATTCGAGCGTGACGACCTCGCGGGTCATGATCGCGTCGATCCTGGCCGAGGTCATCGGGTCGGTGCCGAAGTGGCGCCCGATTCGCAGGCCCCGTCGGCTGAGCTTCTCGGTCATGATGCTGTCGTCGCTCAGCGAGCTGAACACCAGGTCGGCGATCACTGTCGCGAGCATCAGCGGCAGGATGACCTGATAGTCGCGGGTGAGCTCGAAGACGAACACGATCGCGGTGAAGGTGGCTCGGGTCGACGCCCCGAACGTTGCCGCCATGGCGACCACTGCGAACGCTCCGACGGAGACGTGTGCTCCGGGGAGCACCGCGTTCAGGCCGGCACCCACGAGGGTGCCGCACGAGGCGCTGATGAGCAGGATCGGAGCGAGGGTGCCGCCGGAGGTGCCGGATCCGAGTGCGAGCCACCATGCGACGAGTTTGACGAGGCCGAGGACGGCGACAGTGCCGAGCGCCAGCCGGGTGTTCAGCACGTCGTCGATCGCGTCGTAGCCAACGCCGAGGGCTCTCGGTTCGATGAGGCCGACCAACGCGAAACCGAGTGCGCCGATGACCGGGTGCCAGAACTCGCTGACGGGAAGCCGGCGGTACATCGATTCGACCAGGAACAGCCCGCGGGTGATGACCACGCCGAGGAGCCCAGCTGCGAGACCGAGCAACGCGAACGCCGGCAGCGCGCCGAGTCCGGAATAGTTGTGCGCCGGAACGCTGAACAATGGACCGGATCCGTAGAGTTCGGCGTGGACTCCGGCGGCGACACTGGTGGCCACGACCAGCGGGATGAGCGCTCGGGCCGAGAACTCGAAGAGCAGCAACTCGATGGCCAGGACGACAGCTGCGAGCGGAGCGCCGAACGTTGCCGACATGCCGGCTGCGGCCCCACAGGCGAGTAGAATCTTCCGTTCCGATGGAGAAACTCGCAGTATCTGACCGGTGAGCGAGCCGATGGCGCCGCCCGTGACGATGATGGGGCCCTCGGCGCCGAATGGGGCTGAGGAACCAATTGCGATTGCAGCGGAGATCGGCTTGGCGATCGCTGTCCTGGGTGCGATTCGACTCTCCTTGGTGAGGACCGCCTCCATCGCCTCGGGGATGCCGTGTCCACGGATGACGGGCGCCCACTTGGCGAGCAGGCTGATCAGCAGCGCACCGATGACGGCGACGATCACGACCCTCGGCGATCGCACGAGGGTCGCGTATGGCGGCGGGTGGAACCCGAATCGCCCGAACACTGCGAAGTTCGTGATCGCGGCGATGAGGTGGAGGAGCACCCAGGCCGCTCCACCACCGGCCAGGCCGAGCCCGGCGGCGATGAGTGAGAGGAGCGCCATGCGCTTCGGGGAATGTGAACGATCCATCGTTTCACGATATAATCGATCCACGATATGAGTCCATCCAGGCCCCCGAAACCAGCAGATCGAATTCCCACTGCCCACGACTTCGAAGCGCTCTTGGCGTTCCGGGACGGACTTCGTCGATTCATGCGGTGGAGCGAGGAATGCGCCAAGACCGTCGGCATCACACCCGCGCAGCATCAACTCCTCCTGTCGATTCGTGGTCATCGGGGCCCGGCGAGCCTGGGCGACATCGCCGACCATCTCCTCCTGAAGCATCACAGCGCGGTGGAACTGGTAGATCGTGCGGAGTCGGCCGGTCTGGTCGAGCGACTTCGCGACGACACCGATCACCGCGTCGTTCACGTTCGCCTCACCGCCGAGGGCGACCACAAACTCCAGTTGCTCGGCGCGGCGCACCTCGAGGAACTCTCACGAACCGGCCCGCGCCTCACCGCGCTGTGGAGCCAACTCCCTGGAGGCGAATGAAGTCGAGCGAGCGAAAGGTCAGGCGGATCGAGCGGCTGCGCGAAGAGCTGCACGATTCCGATGTGCACTTCGACGAGTCGACGCTGCCATCGCTGCTGTTGGAGGTCGACCGTGCCCGCTTTCCTGCACGCCATGAGCGGCGCTTTCCGAGCTACGGCGCGATCGTGTCCGGCGCCTCGACCACTGAGATGGCCGAGGCATTCGAGCGCCTCGGTGCGGTCACCCTGTCGACGTCGACAGAAGGTTCCGACGACGTTCGACGGATGGCCGATGGTGTGCAGTCGTTCGCCCACGTGCGACCGGAAGGTGCAGAACTCATTCTGCTGACCGCTCCCGTCGTCCGAGAGCTCGAGCTGGTTCAACTCCGGCGAAACCTGGGCGCCGATGCCACCGTGGTCCGGCGGTCCGACGACGGCACCGTGCGGGTCTTCGACCGCCACCAGATCGTGATCTTCGACGGGACACGTTGGTGGACCAAACCCGACGCCAACGAATACACCCTGTCGGTTCGTCGCCTGGTGCCCTCGACCCCGCCGGAGGTCACGGCCAGCATCCTTGATTTCTGCGTTCACAGTGCCGGGCCCGGAGCGGGAGGTACCACCCTCGTCTGGTGCCTCGATGCCGAGGCGAGTCTGGACCTGGAACGGCGGAGCGTCCCCACTCGCCCGAAACTCGCCCTTCACCTCCCGCTCGATCGTTCGATCACTCATTCAGCAATACGCCACCTCGTCTTCCAGGTCGACGGCGCCGCCGCGCTCGATCCGGCGGGCAACCTCATCGAGATCGGCCTTCATCTCCGCCCGTCGACCGAGGCGCATCGTCTCGTACGGCTGCCCACTGGCGCCGGCACCCGACACGGCTCCGCGCTTCGCTGCTCGTACGACGTCGCATCAGCGGTCTTCTTCGTCGTTTCCGAGGACGGGCCGGTCACCGTGTATCACGATGGCAGAACAGTGGCGTCGATCGACCTCGATGCCGACGAGCCGGCGGGACTGACGAGCTGAATGCGACCGCGGCGACGTGATCGTTCTTCTGTTGTTGATTGTAGAAAAGAATAGGATGGAAACGTGACAGACCGGCCCTTGCTGTGGCGCTCGTTGGACCGCCGACCCGTTCGCTCGCTCTCCGAGTACCTCGATGCGGGAGGCGGCACGGCGGTCGAGGCGGCACGCACCGTTGCTCCGTCGGTGATCACCGAAACGGTTGCCGACTCCGGGCTCCGCGGTCGTGGCGGAGCTGGGTTTCCAACGGGGTTGAAGATGCGCACCGTCGCCGCAGCCCACTCC
>JBBQLA010000222.1:0-5219 GCA_038327485.1 Acidimicrobiales bacterium | reverse complement strand
CAGCCCCCGGCGGTGGCTGGACCATATCGCGAGCGGATGGAGGACGTTGGCCGGATCCCGCACCGAGCTTCGCTGGTCAGGACTCAGGTGAGGCCGATCGGGCAGGACACGCCGGTGCCACCGAGCCCGCAGTAGCCGCCGGGGTTCTTGGCCAGGTATTGCTGGTGGTAGTCCTCGGCGAAATAGAACGGTCCGGCGAGCACGATCTCGGTGGTGATGTCGCCGTATCCGGCGTCATCGAGCTCGGCCTGGTACATCTTGCGGCTCGACTCCGCTGCGGCGCGCTCGGCTTCATCCGCCACGTAGATGCCGGAGCGGTACTGGGTGCCGACGTCGTTGCCCTGGCGCATGCCCTGGGTTGGGTCGTGGTTCTCCCAGAACACCCGCAGCACGCCCTCGAACGAGATGACCGCGGGGTCGTAGACCACCAGAACACACTCGTTGTGGCCGGTGCGACCCGAGCACACCTCGCGGTAGTTCGGGTTGGGGGTGGAGCCACCGCAGTAGCCCACAGCGGTGGAGTACACGCCCTCGGCTTCCCAGAACTTGCGCTCGGCGCCCCAGAAGCAACCCATGCCCACGATGGCGGTGGCCATGCCTTCGGGGAATGGCGCGACGATGCGGTGGCCGTTCACGAAGTGTTCGACTGGCACGTCGATCGATTCGGACCGACCGGGGAGCGCGTCCTCGGGCTTGGGAAGGGTGGCTTTGTCACGACCGAACAGCATGGACAGCTCCTTGGGCCAGGGCACGGGCGTGCCTCACATGAACTTCGACTTGGTCTCCACGTCGTAGCGGGAGAGATCGATTCCGGTGATGCCGAGACCACCGGCAGCACCCATGAACTCCGCCATGGCCGGTGCGGCCATGTGGGCGTTCAGTGCGTCGTCGTCACGCCACTCCTCGAAGACACGCCAGCGGCCGGCGTCGACCGGGTCCTGCCAGTACTCGTAGGCGAGGTTGCCGTCTTCTTGCACGGTGGCGGCCACGAGGGTGGACGTCAGCTCCTGCATGAGTGTGGCGTTGGCGGCATCGAGTGTGAGTGTCCCGGAAATCACGATCATTTCCGCAGGCTATCGCCGTGAGGCTGACAGAATTGGTCGACTGAGGAGACGGAGAGAGAATGAGCGCGCAACCCCCTGGCCCCGGTTGGTGGCAGGCATCTGACGGCAACTGGTACCCGCCCGAGTCAGCGCCCGCGCCCGTTCCCCCAACTCCTCCGCCGCCCGCACCCATGGCGCCGCCACCCCCGCCCGAAGCGACCGCTGCCTACCCGCCGGTGGCGCCCCCAGCTCCGTCCGCACCGACTGTCGCGTACCCTCCGATCGATCCGGCCCTCGGCTACCCGCCGCCTCCCGGGGGTCCGCCAGCGCCCCCGATGCCGCCCGGTGCCCCGCTCGCGCCACCGTCCCCTTTGGCCAAGAAGAAGTCGAAGACGCCGATGATCATCGGTGCGGTGGCCGTTGTCGCGGTCATCGCGATCGTCGCCGTCGTACTGGCAACGAAGTCGTCTGACACGACCTCGACAACCAAGGTGACCGACACCAAGAAGCAGCCGGGCAAAGATCACCGCACCGAGATGACCTTGAAGTCGACGCCGCGCAGCACCATTCCCGACGACGGTTCCATCGTGGTGCAGAACGACGACGGGAGTACGACCACCGAGCTGGTCAAGGCGGCGCTCACCGACATCCTCGGGTACTGGAAGACCGAGATGCCGGCGACGTTCTCCGGCGAAGAGTTCGCTCCCATCTCGGGCGGCTTCTGGGCCGCCAGCCCTGACGTGGCGCTGCCCCCGTGCGCCAAGGTCGCCGACGACATTGCCGGCAACGCGTTCTACTGCAGCAAGGAAGACAATGTGGCGTGGGACGGCTCGAAGCTGATCCCCGACACCGAGAAGAACTACGGCCCACTCGCCGTCGGTGTCGTGTTCGCTCACGAGATCGGCCACGCCGTGCAAGCGCGAGCCGGCATGAGCGCTGCCACGGTGACGCTCGAGCAGCAGGCCGATTGCTACGCCGGTGCGTGGGTCAACCATCTGCAGGATTCGCCCAACCCGAAGTTCCAGGTCGACAACAGCACCGTCGATCAGGCGCTCGCCGGCTTCCTCGAGTTGCGCGACCAGCCGGGCACGTCAGCCGCAGATCCGTCGGCACACGGCAGTGCGTTCGATCGACTCAACTCGTTCCAGGACGGCTTCGAGTCAGGTGCGTCGAAGTGCGCGGCCTATACCGACCAGTCGGTCGCCGACACGCTGACCGAGATCCAGTTCAGCAACCGGGACGAGGCCGCCAGCGGCGGGAACATGGCGTACGACAAGATCGTCGATCTCACCGAGGCCGACCTCAACGACTACTGGTCGAAGGTGTTCCCGCAGGTCTACAACGCCACCTGGACGCCGCTGAATCCGATCCAGCGCTTCGGGGGCAGCACGCCGGCGCCGGCGTGTGGTGCCGATGACACCTCCGGCTATGCGCTGTTCTATTGCGTTGCCGGTGACTACGTGGCGCTCGACGACGTGGACACCTTCCCGACGATCGCTGATCAGATCGGTGACTTCGCCGTGTCGACGCTGATCGCGTCGCAGTACGGATTGGCGGTCGAGACGCGACTTCAGGCCGCGCCCACCGATCCCAAGGAACAGAACCTGCTCGCCGACTGCCTGTCGGGTTCGTGGGCGGCGAGCGTGTTCAACGGGGACCGCCCCGACAGCTCGAGCCTGTCGCTGTCACCCGGCGATCTCGACGAGACCGCGCAGGCGCTCCTGGCGTTCAGCTCGACCGAGTCGTCCAACGACAGCGCGCAGGGCACCGGCTTCGAGCGGGTGCAGGCGTTCCGCAAGGGCATCCTCGGCGGTGTGAAGGAGTGCGTCGCTCCGAGCTGATCAATGACTGTTGATCACTCGATGACGATGTCCTCGAGCCCGACTGGGTCAGGCGGGTAGGTGGGCTTCAGGGACTCGAGGGTGTCCACGAGTATCTGCGCCACCAGCAGGTTTCGGAACCACTTGCGATCCGCCGGGATGACGTACCACGGCGCGTCCGCGGTCGAGGTCTCGGAGATGGCTTCGGCGTACGCGGTCTGGTAGCCGTCCCAGTACTTCCGTTCGGTGAGATCGGCGGGGTTGAACTTCCAGTGCTTGGCCGGGTCGTCGAGGCGGCCCTGGAGCCGTTCCTTCTGCTCGTCGTTGCTGATGTGGAGGAACAGCTTGACGATGGTGGTGCCCTCGTCGACCAGCAGTCGCTCGAAGTTGCGGATGTGCTCGTAGCGGGCACGCCACTGGTGCTCGGGAACGAGGTCGTGGACGCGAACGATGAGCACGTCCTCGTAGTGACTGCGATTGAAGAAGACCAGCTCGCCGTTGGTGGGCACCTCGTTGTGGACGCGCCAGAGGAAGTCGTGGGCAAGCTCCTCCTCGGTGGGTGACTTGAACGGGGCGACGCGAACACCCTGCGGGTTGAGAGGGCCGGCGACGGCGGTGAGCGTGCCATCTTTGCCGCCGGTATCGGTGGCCTGGACGACCACGAGGATTCGGTGGGTGTTCTGCGCGTAGATCGTCTCCTGGAGCTCGCGGAGGCGGGCGGAGAGTTTGGCCAGCTCGACGGCTGCGTCGGCCTTGTCGATGTCGTGACAGGCGGCGTCGTCGGTCAGGTAGGCGGTGAGGTCGACCTTGGACCCGTGGTCGACGCGGTAACGATCGGTCTGCATCGAATGAGTGTGCCGCGTTCGAGGCGAGTTGGCTCGGCCTAGGGTTCGGCGATGGCGGAGCCGACGGGTCGCGTGGTGGTTTTGGGCAGCATCAACGTGGATCTGGTGGCGCGTGGAGGAACGCTCCCGACGGCTGGCGAGACGGCGATGGCGTTGACGTTCGCGGAGCATCAGGGCGGCAAGGGCGCCAACCAGGCGGTGGCCGCGGCTCGCGCCGGAGCGTTGGTGACGATGTTCGGCGCGGTCGGCTCGGATGACTTCGGTTCGCGTGCCCTCGGCGCGTTGGCGACCGAGGGGATCGATGTGGCCGGGGTGGTACGGGTCGAGCCGACGACGGGGGTGGCGCTGATCGTGGTCGACGACGCCGGCGAGAACCAGATCACTGTGGTGCCAGGTGCCAATGCACTCGCTCGCGGCGACGACGCAGCGTTGCTGGCGGGCGATGTCGTGAGCGCGGTGTTGGAGGTGCCGGTGGTGGCGGTGCGAGCGCTGTTCGAAGCGGCGCGTGCGGTGGGTGCGACGACGTTCCTCAACGCGGCGCCGGTCGTCGGCGGGGTGGGGGAGTTGCTGCCGCTCGCCGATGTGGTGTGCGTCAACGAGGGGGAGTTGGCGGCGCTCGGCGGCGACGAGGCGGTGCCCGGTGATCTGGTGGTGACGTTGGGAGCGGCCGGAATGCGGGTGCGAGAAAGTGGCGTCGAAACGATGATCGAGCCACACGAGGTCGCGGTGGTCGACACGGTGGGAGCCGGTGATGCATCGTGCGGGGCGATGGTCGCGGGGCTGGCCGCGAGACTCTCGCTGGTGGAGTCGGCTCGGCGAGGCAACGCCGCGGGCGCGCTCACGGTGATGGGGTTGGGGGCGCGATCGTCGCCCACGGAGGCGGAGATCGACGCATTTCTCGGGGCCGCGAGTTGATGTTCGGCCCGGGCCGTCGGTAGGTTGTGGTCACGCCGCGGGGTGGAGCAGTTCGGTAGCTCGTCGGGCTCATAACCCGAAGGTCGCAGGTTCAAATCCTGCCCCCGCCACCAAGTAAAATACCTGGTAGGAGGCCCTTTCCGAGGAATCGGGAAGGGCCTCTTTCTTGTCCTGGACCCGGATTTCTACAGTTTTTTCTACAGTCCGAACGCCCTGATGGGCTGGTCAGGGGCATGACCGTCGGGTTGGCGACCCGACGGTCAGATGGCTTCCGGGGGTGGATTGGATCGAACGCAGGCCGACACTCGTTCACCGACGAGTTCAAGCGTGACGCCATGGCGATGATCGACAAGTCGGTCGACGCCGCGAAGATGACCGTGAGCCGAGCGCGTCGCAAGGTCCACGGCGCCTCACACCCCATCAGCACCCTTCGTCAACAGCGGCTCGTGGCCGACGCCTTCCTGGCTGCGGCGCGCGTCGGCACTTCGAGGCGCTGTTGGACCTGTTCCCAGGCGTTGCGCCACATGCGAACGATGGCGGGGAACCGGCCCCCGAACTCGAGCTCGAAGTCGACGTCGGGCGGTTGCTACGGCCGC
>JBBQLA010000221.1:0-5221 GCA_038327485.1 Acidimicrobiales bacterium | reverse complement strand
CCCGCGCTGATCGAGGAGATCCGCGTGCTCACCGGTTCGGCCGGACGAAGCATTCCGCAATCGATCTTCGAGGTCGGCGCCCGTGGGCCGACCGCGCTGAGAGCGGCATTCGCCGCAGCACATCGAGACTGGCTGCTCGTCACCGACTTCCCCCGCAGCCTCTCGGTGCTCCGGGCCCAGCTCGGAAGTCCGACCGCCGACCTGGTGTGCGAGACACTCCTCGTCGCCCACGAGGTGGGCGCCGGCGATCTCGATCGTCGACTGGCCGAGCTCGCAGAGGACCGGCGCCACGATGTGATGGCTCGCAAGGACGCCCGAGCAAAACAGTCGGGAGTTCGATTCGCTCGCCGCTTCGTCATCGCGGTGCCAGCGGGCATGGCCGCAGCCGGGATGTCGCTGGGCGATGGTCGAGCCTCCTTCCAGACGCCGATGGGCCAGACGATGGTGCTGGCCGGCATCGGCCTCGTGGTGATCTGTTGGATCTGGTCGGGTCGAATGCTCCGCCTGCCGATCGACGATCGGGTGTTCGCATGAACGCGAGGATCCTGGTGGCGCTGACGCCGGTCATTGCGATCGGACTGACCCTGATCCTCGGCGAGTTCCGGACCTTTCGGCGTGTCGGCCTCACCGATCGGCTCACTGCCACCACTGGCCGACGACGACAGCGACGTGAGTCGGCGGGAACCTTCTCGATCCGTTCAGCAGCAGAGGTCCTCGGACCGCTCGCAACGTGGGTCGGCGAGCGAGCCTCGAGAGCGCTCGGCACCGTCGACGACACGGGACGCCGTCTGGAACGATTGGGGTCCAACGACACGGTCACTGCGTTCCGAGTCCGGCAACTCGGGACCTGCATCGGTGTCGCCGTCTTGGACATCGCTGCCTGCACCGCAGTCGGCGCCGCGCCGATCGTCACGATCGGGAGTCTGATCGGAGCTCCCGTGCTGGCATTCCTCGTCGTTGAACAGCGACTCGCCAATCAGTCGCAGAGCTGGCAACAGCGACTGACCATGGAGCTGCCGCTCATCTCGGAGCAGCTCGGGATGCTGCTGTCATCTGGGTATTCGTTGGGCACCGCGATGGCTCGGCTCGCTCAGCGGTCCGACGGGTTGTGCGCAGACGGTCTCGCCGGAGTCATCCGTCGAACCCGGCAGGGTGTCAACGAGATCGACGCCCTTCGAGAGTGGTCCGCGCTGGCCGATGTCGCTGCGCTCGAGCGTCTGGTCGGCGTTCTCGCGCTCAACCACGAGGCCTCCGATCTCGGCGGTCTGATCGCTGCGGAGTCCCGCTCGGTTCGGCGGCAGGTCCAGCGGGATCTCCTCGAGATCATCGAGAAGCGTTCGCAGCAGGTGTGGATCCCCGTCACGGTCGCGACGTTGCTCCCGGGGGTCATCTTCATGGCCGTCCCGTTCATCACCGCCATGCAGAAGCTCACGGGCTGACGGGCACCAGCAAATCATCCACCGCAACGATCCAATCAACCAGGAGAAGAATCCCATGACCACTGCATTCCACGGCACGAACGACGACCGCTCGAGATCTCGACGACGATTTCGAAGCGAACGAGCTGAAGGAGTGATCTCGACTGCGATCGCCGTGCTCGTGATCGCCTTCCTCGGGGTCGCGATGTGGGTCGGGTTCAAGGCGATCTTCGACGACGCCGCGACGAACACCCGCACCCAGGTCGAACAGATCGGCAAGTGAGAACCCGACGCGCCGGGCCGACCGATCGCGCTGGTGGCGTGCTGTCGACAACATTCGGTGTCGGGGTGTTCCTCTCGCTGCTGGCGTTCAGTTCCCATGTCCTGCTCAACCTGTGGGTCATCACCACCGTCGACGACGTCGCTCATCTCGCAGCGACCGAGGTGGCGATCAGCGGAGCTGACGATTCTCAACTCGCCGGGGCGGAGCTCCGGGCGATCTCTCGGGCACGGACGCGGCTGGGGGAATGGGGATCGAAGGTGACACTCCAGTTCGAAACGGACCCGACCGGGACGAACATCGTGCTGCACGTGACCAGTGATCAGCTCCACCTCCTTCCGGCGTTCACCAACGCTGACCCCGGCCCGCCATCTCTCGATCGGCGCGTGGTCGTCCGACGAGAGTTGAGTCACCCATGACGACGGCGAGGTCCGACGATCGCGGGCAGGCGGCCGGATTCGAAATGTGGGCGATCGGCATCCTGGTCTTCGTGTGCGGAACCCTGTTGGTCAGCCAAGCGTGGGCGACGGTCAATGCCCGGCAATCTGCCGGGCAGATCGCCCAGCAGTACTTACGCGCGTACTCAGAGTCGTCGACTCGCCTGGAGGCCATCGAGGCGGGCGAGCAGGCAGCCAGCGCCGTGGCCGATTCACGACACGTCTCGAACTTTCGCGTGACGTCGCCTTCCACCTTCGGCCGATGTCGTCTCGTCGTGGTGACTGCGGAAGTCGTCGTGCCGGGGATCCGGATCCCGTATCTGGGGTCGTGGGGGACCCGATCGGTCACGGCGACTCGCCGCGAGCTCACCGATCCGTACCGCCCCATCGACGCCGGAGAGGAGACCACCGATGCGGCGACGATGTGCGACTGATCAGCGCAGCGAGAGCGAGCGCGGCACTGCTCTGCTGCTGTACCCGGCGGGAGTGATGGTTCTCATGATCCTGGCGTCGATCGCTGTTGATCTGAGTGCGCTTCGACTCGCCCGACAGGAGCTCGAGGACACGACACAGATCGCAGCCGACGACGCCGCGGGAATGGTCGATCCGACCAGCATCCGCCTCGGAGCGAGGCTGGTCATCGATCTCGAACGGGCCCGCCAGCTCGTCGGTGACGAGATGGAAGTGGCCGACACGTCGTGTACGCGTGCTCCCACCGTCTCGGTTGAACTCGGCACGAGGCCCGGAACCGTCGTGATCATCGCCCGCTGTGAAGTCGCCCACATCTTCGGCGGAGCCCTTCCTGGTGTGCCGTCCACCGAATCCGTCATCGCGAGCGCCGTCGGCGAACGCGTTCAACTCTGACCGGAGCCAACCATGTCCCATCGCCGCGACGACTTCGAGATCACTCACACCGATGTCGACGGTCGTCAACTGGTCCACAAGACAGCCCGTCGACCTGAAGCGATCGAGTACATCCGCTACGAGCGCGAAGTGCTGGCTCGAATCGACCACCCCGGTGTCGTGCAGCTCGTCACCACCGACGATCCGTCGCTCGTCACAGCAATGGCGGGTTCCGCAACGCTGGCGGACCTCCCGACCATCGACGTCGAGGACCTCACGAGGGTCACCGCGCACGTCGCTCTCACGCTGGCTGAGCTGCATCGACTCGGGTGGGCCCACGGCGCTGTGCAGCCAGACCATCTGATCGTCGGGCCGGGCGGACGGGTCACGTTGTGCTCGCTCCGCCGAGCCAGTCGGGTCAGCGGACTGCAGGCGGCGGCGGCCCGTCGGGATGCGACCGGCTTGGCCGACACCATCGAATGGAGCCTCGACCGGACTGAGTGTTCCCCCACAGAGGCACCGCTCCACTCGCGGCTCGAGGCGTGCATCGTTGCCCTGCGGAGCGACGGCGCTGCAGCGTTGCAATCGGTCGGCGACCTGGGCGTCCACCTACCACGGGCCGCGCCGGTGACACGACTTCCGACGCTGCATCGGATCCGGCCCGCGCACGCAGAGAACACCACCAGCGTCGTGCGACCCGTTCGGGGAGACCGTGGCGAGATGTGGACCTCACTGTCAACCGCCGCCGTGTGCGCCGTGTCGCTCATCGCCCTCCGCTTCCTCGGCCCGATGGGCCCAGCTCCCCACGCCGAATGGACCCCGATCCGGATAGCGCTCGTCTCCGTCTGGGCCATCGCGGCCCTGATCGCTCTCGCAGGCCTGGCGCTCCACCTCCTGATCGCGGTGGCGCTGTGGCGTGATTCTGTACGCCTGGCAGAGCTCGTGGAGCGTGTCGCTCCGCCGAGGCTCCGCCGAGCACTGGCCGTGGTGGCGGCCGCCGGGGTGACGATCAGCTCGATCGGAGCGGTGGCGGCACAACGCCCTGACCCAGTGTCTGCGACGGTACGCGATCTCCACCCCTCCACGACGGGCTCGGTGGCGACTGCGACCACCGGCGCAGCGACCACCACTGTCGTGCGGCCGAACACGACCAGTTCGATGATGACCGCCGTCGCCGTCCCCGAAGCGACCGCTCCGACCGCCGCGCCGATCTCGCCGGCCGCACTTCCAACTGACCCGAAGGCTCGAGCGGAGTATCGGGTCGCTGCCGGCGACCACCTGTGGGGCATCGCGGCACAGTCCATGGCGTTGACGTTGGGTCGAGCCCCCACGGACTCGGAGATCGACCCGTACTGGAGAGCACTCATCGACCTGAATCGGCACCGGCTGATCGACCCCACCAACCCTGACCTCATCGAAGTCGGGCAGATCTTCGAGCTCCCAAGTGCGTCCGGATGATCGTCCTCCCCGACGAACAGGTCGTCGGCGCAGTCAGTGGATGTGGCTCATTTGAAACATTTGGCTCTCGGCCGTTGAGCGCCGAAATTGAAACACCCGTCTGCCAAGCTAGCATGTTTCAATATGAGTACACGATCGTGGCAGGTGCGTCGAGGGAACGACCTCGGGTTGGCAATCGCCGAAGCGCGCCGAGCCCGAGGCCTCACCCAGGCCGAACTTGCCGACGAGATCCAGGTCTCCCGCCCCTACCTGACGCTGATGGAAACCGGGCGCTCCAACCGCCTCCTCGATCACCTCCTCCGGGCACTCCGTCGTCTCGGTGCCGAGATCACCGTCACCTGGCCGGCCCCCGAACCCGACCCCTCCGATGAGTGACCCACTCGAAGTTCGACGCGACGGCGTGCTGATCGCACAGCTGACCGGAATCGGGGCGCGGGTGTCCTGCACGTATTCCGCCGAGGTGCTCGACACCCACCGCGGTGGTACTCCCCTCTTGTCGTGCTCTCTTCCCGTGCGATCACGCGCCGCCGACGCGGCCAGCTGGACGCGCGGCCTGCTGCCGGAAGGCCAACACCTCCACTCGCTCGCCGCAGCAGCCGACGTCGCAGCGTCGGACACCTTCGGTCTCCTGGCCCGCTACGGCCGCGACATCGCCGGCGCCTTCGAGATCGTTTCGACCGACCCGCCCCCACGCACCCCGAGCTACGAGCTCTACGAAGAGGGCGCCCTCGACCGCGAAATCGCCGACATCGAGGTCACACCGCTGGCCATCCACGACGACAGTG
>JBBQLA010000220.1:0-5225 GCA_038327485.1 Acidimicrobiales bacterium | reverse complement strand
GACGGTCGCACCGAGGAAGTGGAGCCGTTGCTCTGGCCCACGGAGGTTGGTCACGAAGCTGTTGACGAGGCGCTGGTGGTCGATGAACCATCGGAGGCACGCGAGTCTCGCCAGCAGCCGGAACAGCGGCCCGAGCAATGCCGCCGACGCACCGCGCGGTGCGTTCCTGATCAGGGCGCCGCGGGCGACGATCACGCGGAGCCGTTCGCGGTGATCGAAGATTCCTGGAAGTTCGATGGGAGCGACGCCGACCTGGTTCCCGAGTTCGGCGGCCGTCGTTGATTGGCGTCGCGAGACGAGGACCGAGACGACGACGCATTCGGCATGTCCACCGCGCGACTCGAACAGTGTCACGAGAGCACCGTCGATCGCTGAAAGCACCACGTCGTTGACCGATCCGCCGAAGGCGTGGGCGACATCGACGATCGCCGACAGGTCGCACGACGCCACAGCGAGACGACGTCGCGGCCCGGTCGGACGGTTGAGCGACGATCGTGAAGCGCTGGTGCCGCCCGTCGAGCGAAGCTCCGTCAACGCGGCGAACACCTGTCGTGGCACGCCAGGGAGACGGGCGACGCTCCGGACCCGGCCAGCGAGGGCATCGATCGCGAGTCGTGTGGTGGTGGGTGCCGGGCGGGGGAAGTCCGACCTCTCCGCGTCGGTCGCCCCGTCGACGAGGCCGGCGAGGACGGCCAGACCCCCGATCCCGTCGGCGAGCACGTGATGGAAGACCACGATGAGCGCCGCGGACTCCGAGTCGATCGGTACGAATTTGGCTGCCCACAGCGGCCGGTCACGAGGGAGGCGGGTCGCGACGAGGTCGGCACCAACGGCGAGGACGGTAGTGAGATCACAGCCCGGGATCTGTTCGGCGATCGACACGTGCTGGTCGATGTCGAAGTCTCCGTGGTCGACCCAGATCGGTCGTCCACATCCCAGCGGCACCGGTTGGAGTCGTTGTCGGAGGCGGGGGATGGATCGAATCCGATGGGCGATGGCATCTCGGCCGGCGGCCAAGTCGAATCCGCCGGGTGTGTCGAGCAGCAGGATCGCCCCGACCTGCATCGGGGCAGGACCGACATCAGCCGCCAGCGACGTCATGTCCTCCGCTGTGGCGCACACGACGGACCAATCGCCGGCGGGATCGGGCGGGGACTCCACCGCTCAGACCCGGTCTGTTCCAGCTTCGGACCGACGGGACCCTGCTTCGGCTCGAGCGCGGATTCCCAGGAGCATCTTGTGGGTCATGATCATCGTGACCGGGTCCATGACAGCGTCCAGCACGAGATCCTTGAGTCCTCGAAGTTCGGTTTCTCGGCGGCTGCGTCCACGCGAGATCAGCAAGTGGCACCGGCCATCAGGACGTCCGAGCGGCTCAACCAGCTGTCCGACCGCTCACCGGCGTGGACGTGGAGTCGACGAGGGGTCATGAGCGCACCTCCGGACCGACGGGCTCGAGCGATGTGATGTCACACGTGAAGAACTGCCCATCGGCCCACCGGTCTGTTCCGTGGAACCATCCGGCGATACCCGCGGCCGGGATCGAGAACGGGCCGATGCGCCGGGTCTCGGTCACCTGGAAACCGAACGGGTGCATTCCCCACTCGCCAGTCTGGTCCGGGTCACCCCACCGATCCAGTCGCACCCACTCGAGGTGACCGGCATCGTCGATACGCAGATGTGCGGTGACCTCTGCTCCGTCGATCGTGAACCGGGCGTGCAGGTCGTGCGCGGACGTGGCGTCCCAAATGACGTCGAAGCGAGGTAGGAGTGCAGTTGGCACCCACACCGCTTCCCCAGCGGCGCGGCCGGCGGCGCTCCGGGCGATGTCGTCGCCGTCGGCATCGGCGACACGGACGAGGCCGAGCAATTTCCAGTCCATCTGGCCGTGACCGTCGACGCACCGGTCGGATCCGGCGACGACGCCGGCGACCCGAGCCCGCCAGACGAACCCCTCGTGGGGAGCGAGGACCTCGCGGGCATGGAACCGAAGCCAGCGCCCGTTGAGCTTCAGACGGCCCCTCATGTCCAGGTCCGCCGCTCGGGCGAGCGGCGCCCCCGGTGCGATCGCCGCCCGGAGGTAGCGCGCCACGGGCTCGGGGAGCCCCGAGAGCTCGTCGTCATCGAACGCTCCCGGATCGGCCGGACGGCGGAGACGAAGCTCGGACTCGGACTGTGCAATAGCCAGCCTCATGATTGTCATGCCCTCACCAAGAGGTCGTCGCGCTCAGGTTCACACGACTGGGTCGAGCCGATGAGGGCCACCGGACGAATGAGAAGGACGGCGTAGACAAGCGATCGACTTGCACAATCTGTGGCCGCCGTAGAGCTTCCCGTCGATGAGCTACGACCGTGGGCGGGTCAGTATGAGTCGGAGTGTTCGTCGTCACCGGCCCACGCCATCAGTGGTTGCGGCGATCGGTTCGCCTGGTTCGCCGTCAGTGCGCGCTGCAGGTTCGGATCCTCCCTGGTCGAGACGGAACGGCGGGTAGGCGTCGGTCATCAGCGCGGCGTAGGCGATGACCCGGAAGATCCACCGGTTGAGACCGACGATCAGATCGAACAACGATCGCTGGTAGCGACCGCGGAACAGCAGAATCACGCCGGCGATCACGACCAGCAGACCGAGGAGTCCACCCCCTCCGCCGGATCCGACCCGGAGGGAATCGTCGCTGCTGGACGCCCAGGACGTGCCGCCAGCGAATAGCCCGATGATCAGGTAGTGCGGGATGGCGAGGAGCCACCACTTCACGAGCGCCAACCCACGGGAGAGCTGCGCCGGCGGTTCGATGTCGAGGCTCGCGGGGTACGTCGGATCCGGGTGGAGACTGAACGGCGGGTACCGGTCGGTGCCGATCCCGCCGGTGGTCGCGTAGTAGCTGACTCGCCAAGACCACCGCATCACGCCGACGTTGAACTCGAAGATCCTTCGTGGATAGCGGCCGGTGAACAAGATGGAGAACCACGCCACGATCGTGAGCACGAGGAAAGCCAGCCAGAGGAACACCAGCACGACGAAGTGAGGGATCGCGAGGAACCACTTCACGAGCCACAGCCATCGCGAGAGATCGTTGTCGAGGTGGGCCTCCAGGCGGACAGGGCCCGCCGACAACGACGCGTCAGCGGGCGGCGATGGTGCCACGGAGTCATCGCGGTGTCGACCGAAGCCATGGGCGCCGAACACGATCAGGGCGACCGAGCCGGCCGTCGCGATTACACCGAGCCCGAGCAGGATCAACGCGAGCGGCAGGACGAACCCAGCTTTCGCCCCGACCTCCACGTCGGCCGCCACCCCCGGCGAGCCATCGGCATTCATCACCACCGCTACCCAGCGTCCGCTCCGCACCCGCCACAGGAGTTCTTGTGATCCCATACCGCTCGCTCTCGCGACCCAGAAGTCCTCGGCAGTCGGAGCGGTGACCTCGTTGCCACCGGCGCGAGTCCGATAGACGGGGCGGTGCCCGCGCACCTCGCGAACCTCATCGTGGGCCACACCGGAGAGATAACGATCAACATCGGCTTGTGACGCGATCCCGATGAACACTGCGTCGGCCGATCTCGCGTTGGCCACCCGGACCCGAACATCAGCATCCAGTGAATCGATCACCCGACTGACTTCACCGGTATCGGCAATCAAGTCGACCTTCTCCGTCGTGACCGCGACCGTGGGCGACTCGATCCGATCGAGGTTTGTCCGGAAGTAGCCGGCATCGTCACGCCCGAACGCATACCCGAGTGCGAGCGCGCCGCCGCCCAAGAACGCAGCGAGCGCCGGCAACAGAAGCAGACAACCTACGACGAGAGCGATCACCCGTCGTGTCTTCGGAGGAGTCCTGTCATATTCAGCCATGTCGAGAGTCTCACCGTGAGCCCCCGACCCGAACAGGGTCGTTTGTCCCTGGTTGGTCGAGCAGCAGAACTGGCGGTTGAGCGAGGATCGCCGCAGCGAGACCGAAGTGTTGTCGCATACCGAGTGAGTAATCGCCGACCCGCCGATCGGCAGCCCCCGCCAGGTCACCTGCTGCAAGGACGTCGTCAACTCGGCGGTGCGGATCCCTGTGGCGTCGGCCAGGATCCGCAGGTGCTTCGGTCCGTTACGGCCGGGACTGAACGCATGGGATTCCACCAGCAGCGACGTCCTGACCGACCCCAGTGGGGTGGAGGCAAGCTACCGATCCCTCACCGGCACAGAGTGACACCCACGCCCGGCCATCTCACCAGAACCGCGGCCGGAAACGCCTGCGCCTCGGCGAGGGTCCACCCCAGCTTGCGGTAGGTCCGGGACCACTTCGGCGGTTGCGTGAGTAGCACCGGGTTCCGCGGCCGGCGCCCGCGTCGCACGGCGTCCTCCATTGACATCGACAGGACGTGGCGAGCGATCCTGGCCGACGTCGCGCTGAGACGTGTCCCAAGTGATACCCGCAATGTCTCGCCTACGCCGTGGAGAACGACTGCGCCGGCATCTGGGGCGGTACATCGAAGCAAGAGCGGAGACAGCTCAGAGCGGCCTGAGCGTCACACCCCGCGAACCTGTCGGGATGGCCGACGCGAGTTCGCCCGCTCGGCGCCGACCACCCCCTCCACACGAACTACCGCGCCTGTGGATCGTTCAACCAGTCGCGACGGTGAGAGCAACCTTTCTAGATGTAAACGCGAACCGGTCCCGAGCCAGGCGGGGCGTCGGGACCAGTAGGAGCAACGTTGCTCGCCCCGTGAAGGGTGACGGCAACTCCGACCATGGACTACCCCAACACTCCGCCCGCCAAACGCGCATCGACCCGGGGCCTGGTGGCATCCCCGGGTCGATGATGGGCAGCGGCCGCATGTTCGCCCCGAACGTCCGCTCAGACTTAGGTACCAAACCCCGATCGAGATGTCACGGGAAAGTTTTGGGGTTCCGGCCGGGCGATCAAATCCTCGACCGCGTCGAGTGCCTCCTGAGGATTCACTCAGCAGCCAGGGGCAGCGGTCAACAAGATGGGGGTGAACGGCGTTCTACTGTTCCGCTTGTGTTCGATGTGGTTCTACGTTTCAGCGGAAGGCCCAGAGCCTTGAGAGAGGTGCTCAAGGCGCTGCGGGATGAGGGCCTGTCCGTGGACCTGCCAGCCGTCCGACGGTCGAGCCGCACCGTGCCTCGTGAAGAGATGGTCGACATTCTGATCGGGGTTCGCCGGCTCTTGGATGTCGAACACACTCGGGTATATGCCGGCGTCGCTTGCCGGAAG
>JBBQLA010000219.1:0-5229 GCA_038327485.1 Acidimicrobiales bacterium | reverse complement strand
ATGGGATGCGGTATCGGGCTTCGGTCGGGTCAACACCTACGAGGCGGTGCGGGCTGCGGCCACCGGTGAGATCCCACCCGAAGCCGATCTGACCGGACCCGGTTGGTTCTCGGTGCTCCCCACGACCGGCACGCTCGACGTGACCGGCTCGGTCGCCGCCACTCGGTCGGCGCACTACTCCTCCACCGTGCAATGGGCCACAGGCCTGCAGCCGCCCGCCTGGCCGAACAACGATGACTGGCACACCGTGGCCACCACTGATGGTTCGACCGCGGCCGTCACCGGGCACCTGGCCTCGATCGACCTGGCCACCGTTGCCGCAGCCTTGCCCGACCACGCGACGGGCGCGTCGATCACCAACGGCTCGTCCGACGAGGACCGCTTCGCCGTGCGCGTGCGGGTGGTCGTCGCTGACGCCGAGGGTCGCACGGCCGTCGATCAACGACAGGTGTTCGTGCACGACGACCCCGACCTCGTCAGCGTGCGACACGTCCCCGGGGCGGGCGCCTCCAGCCCGGTGTTCGCCGATCTGAACGGCACCGGTGGCGATGAACTGATCGTGGCCACCGACGACGGTCACGTCCACGCACTCGATCCGGCCGGCCACGACATCGCCGGTTGGCCGGTCGAGACGCCGGTTGGCTCGTTCTGGCACCCCGGTTCGCCCACGGCCATCGCCGAATCCATCGCCACGCCGCACGAGGCCATCGGGGTCGGCGCCCCGATCGTGTCCGATCTGGACGGCGACGGGTCGCTCGAGGTCGCCGTTGCCGACGGGGGTGGGCACGTCTCGGTGTTCCGGCACGACGGCAAGATGATGAGCCGCATGGCGGTCGACCCGCACTACTCCACCCAATCGGCGACCAACGAGGTCAACCGCCTCAAGCGAGGCTTCCTCAGCTCGCCGGCGGCGGGAGATCTCGACGGCGACGGCAGGCCGGAGCTCGTCGCGGCCGCGCTCGATCGGCACGTGTACGCGTGGCATCTCGACGGCACTCCCGTGGCGGGCTTCCCGGTGCTGCTGGTCGATCCGTCCGAGACCAAGAAGGTCGACCCCGTCACCCATGTCGTGACCTTCGTGCATCGGGCCGACACCATCCTCGGCGGTGAACTCGTCGCCACGCCCGCGGTGGGCGACCTCAACGGAGACGGCAAGGCCGAGATCGTGGTCGGCGCGCAGGAGAGCTACTCCGAGAACGTGGACGTGTTCCCGCCGATCGGTCTGGGTGGGGTGAGCGGCAACGCTCGCATCTACGCGATCTGGGGGGACGGGACGAAACACCCGGCAGCGGTCGACACTGCGCCGAACCACCCCGCTGAGCAGGCGTACCTGCCCGGATGGCCGGTCAAGTTGGCCATGTTGAAGACCGGGGTACTGCCGCTGGTCGGGGCCGGCGTGAACACGCAGGCGGCCATCGCAGATGTCGACGGTGACGGCACGCCCAACGTGGTGGCGACCTCGGCGGGCGGCCCGGTGTACGTGCTCGACCCGAACGGTCACTCGCCGTATCTGCGGTGGCTGGGCGTGCAGATCCCGCTCGACTACTTCGGCTCACCGTTCGGGGCCTTGGCGAACAGCCACGACGGTGGTGCGCTGGCATCGGGCTTCGGCGGCCCCGCCATCGGCAACCTCGACGGCGGCCCGGGAAGCGACGTGGTCGTGCCGACCGTAGGTCTGGGACGAGCGCTCGACAGCCTGCTCCCCGGCCACCAGGTGGGCGATTCCCAACTCTCCGCCTGGGATGGCGTGTCGCATACGCAACTGCCGGGCTTCCCTCATCGCACCACGGATCTGGCCTTCTTCGTGACCCCGGCGGTGGTCGACGTGGACGGTGACGGCCATCCTGAGGCAGTGGCGGCCAACGGCGTCGATCTGGTCGACGCCACCAACGCCGACGGGGTCGACGCACCGGGCTGGCCGAAGGTCACCGGGGGTTGGGCCGTGGGAACACCCGGGTTCGGCGACGCCGATCACGACGGCACCGCCGAGATGGTGCTGGCTCGACGAGATGGAACGGTGATGGTCTGGCACACGAAGGCCAAGGTGTCGTCGCTGGTCGACTGGCCCCGCTTCGGACACGACGGCCGCAACTCCGGCTGGAGCCGCTGACGACGGGAGCTGACGACGGCCCCCGTCGGGGCAGGGGCCGAAACTTCTTCAACTTGCCCGCACAATCAACCGATGTCTCTGCTGTGTCTCCTCACGACCACGAACGTCGCCTGACCCGACGTACGCACACATCGACCAGCGTCATCTGGACGGTGCCTCGCCGCGGCAAGTGGAAGACACGCGCAGTCGACGAGGCAGTCCGTGTCGATGACGTGTCGGCGACCGGCATCGGGATCGTCGCCACGACCGTCCCGGGTTTCCAACGGGGCACCAAGGTGCCGATCGTGGCCCACGGTCACGCCGGAGAGATCGCCATCCGGCGAATCACACCGACCGACAATCCCAACGAGACGCGCTACGGCGTCGAGCTGCTCCGCCCGACTCGCGACCTGGTCGAAGAACTCCTGGCTCAGTCCGAGATCGCGGGGCGCGCGGAGCTCGAGGACAACTGGAACCGAGCGACCTGAGCCGACGGTCCGTGGTGGAATGAGCGAATGGCGCTCACCGATCTCACCCCGACTGCGTTCATCCACACGACCGACGCCACGCAAGCGACCGCGTTCTACGTCGGTGTGCTGGGACTCGAGTTGGTCGACGAGTCACCTTTCGCTGTGGTCGTGAGATCCGGCGCCACAACCATCCGCATCACTCCGGTCGAGACACACGACCCGTCGATGGCAACGGTGTTGGGGTGGGAGGTCGCCGACGTCGAATCAGCCCTGGCCGAACTCGTGGCCAACGGCGTCGAGCCCCTCCGCTTCGACGGCATGGAGCAGACCGAGACCGGCGTGTGGACTGCGCCCGGTGGGGCTCGGATCGCCTGGTTCCACGACCCCGACCACAACACGTTGTCGCTCGCGCAGACGTAGGCCGATCCACACAGGGTCAACTTGCGCTGACGAAGACGTAGGCGACGTCCGCCGACGCGAGCCGATGAGTGGCTGAGAGGGTGAACCCCGCGGAGCGGCCCAGCGCCGCGAACTGCTCGGCGCTCCGTTCCCGTCCGCCCGGTGTCAGCGAGGCCATCAGCAGATCTGCCGACAAGGCGATCTCGTTCTGCGGACGATGGGTCGGTGAGTTCTCGACCACGATCACCCGGCCACCCGACCGAACCGCACGTCGAACCTGATTCAGAAGGCGGGCTCCGTCTGCGTCGCTCCAGTCGTGCAGCACATTCACCAGGAGATAGGTGTCGAAGCCGGACGGGACCTCGACGAACGCGTCACCGGCGAGTCGGGCCATCCTCGGGTGGTCGACCGCACGCTCCAGCACATCGGGACGGTCGAACACCGCGCCTTCGAGGTGACCGACCCGATCGAACAACGTTGCCAGCAGTTCGCCGGTTCCGCCGCCAACGTCGCACACTCGCTTCGATCTCTTCCAGTCGACAGCAGCCACGAGGCCCAGCGCGTGCATCCGGCCCCCCGCCGCCATGGCACGGCCGAACGCGGCACCGCGGTCGGGATGCGCCGCCATCCACTCGAAGAACGGCGCCCCGTTGGCGTCTTCGAACGGGTCGGTGGCGCCTCGAAGATCGAACGCGGCGACTGCAGCGGCGACCTCGGCGCCGCCAGCAAAGTCGATCCACGCCCGCCAGCCGCCCGGGTGATCGGACCGAAGGAACTCAGTCACGCGCGTGGGCTTCACGCGACCGCCTCGGTCGAGGCTCAGCCACCCGCGAGCCGCACCGAATCGGACCACACGCTCGAGTCGATCCGCCTCCACGTCGACGGCCGATGCGAGCTCGTTCACCGACATCGGACGATGGAGCGCGTCGGGCACTCCCGCATCACACAGCGCCGCCATGACTCGGAGTTCGAGGATCGACATCGCTGCCTCGACGATGCGAGCCGGGGGCGGCGCCATGGCCGAGTGGAGCCGACCGATCATCGCTCGAAGCCGATTGAGGCGCACCGTCATCGCTCCGGGAGGAAGGAACGGTACGCCCACCACGTCTGCGGTTCGCACCATGCTCGACCGACCGGTGTTCGCCATGGCCCCGACGCTACGGTTGTTTGTACCGTACCCACATGGATCTCCGAACCCGTTGGGACAACGCCGAGTCGATCGCCGAGGCCGAGGCGTTCGATCCCGTCGCCTTTCTCGACCACGACTTCGGAGCGGCGCTGGAGCAAGCCGGCACCCTGCTCCACGCCGCGAGCCAGCTGCGACTGCGCGCCCTGGTCATCAATCTCGGTGACAGCGGCATCGATCAACGCACGTGGACGGCGTCCCGTGACAGGTCGGGCCGGTTCGCGGTGAGGTCGGGGCGCGACGATCGTGGCGATCGTGTCGTCGAGGTCAACCTCACCGCCCAGCAGCTCAACGACCTGGTTCACGACCAGCTCACGCCGATCGGGATGTTCACCGCCGGCACGCTGGATCTCGTGCAGGGGCGGATCGGCCACCTTCTCGACTGGTGGCTGGTGTTGCGCAGCGCGTTGGATCACCGAGAGGTGTACGTGCCGGGCTCGATCGATCTGCCGGACGACCTCACCCGCAGTTTCACCCTCGACGACGATCGTTCCGACATGTTGGAGTTCCTTCAGCGAGCCGGTTACCTGCACCTGCGCGGCGTCTTCGACCCGGGTGAGATGGATCGGATCAGCGCCGACATGGACGCCGCCGCACCGACCTACCACCCCGACGACGCCAACAGCTGGTGGGCCACCCTGGCCGACGGCACGCGTCGGGTGGTGCGCATGCAGCGATTCCACGAACGTTCCGAAGCCGCGGCGGCGATCCTTGCCGACGACCGGTTCCTGAGCCTCGGCGCGTTGCCGGAATGCGGTCACGCAGTGGAGTGGGCCGACGGCAACCAGCTCGAGGCACTGTTCAAGCCGCTCGGGGTGACCGAGGGCATCTCGGATGTGCCGTGGCACAAGGATTGCAGCCTGGGTCGCCACAGCTACGAGTGCTGCCGGCTCACCGTTGGGATCTCGGTCTCCGGTGGTGGGCCGACGTCGGGACAACTCCGGGTGATCGCCGGCTCGCACCGTGCGTTGATCTGGCCGTCGCTGCTCGACACCACCGCGCTCGATCTGCCCGATGTGGCGTTGGCCACCGAGACCGGCGACGTGACGGTGCACCTCAGTTGCACCCTACACATGGCGCAGCCA
>JBBQLA010000218.1:0-5254 GCA_038327485.1 Acidimicrobiales bacterium | reverse complement strand
GGTGTCGAGACACGATCGGAACTCGGCAGACACCTCTTCGCCGAACATGCCCGGCGACGACGCGATGAGCTGACCGAACTTCATGAAGGTCGTGCCCAGCTCCTCGAAGGTGAGCCGCAACGGATGAGCGAACGCATCGGGTGACAACTGCTTGACGCTGCGCTGCCGCGCCGTCTTCAACCCGAGAGGTGCGAAGTGCTTGGCCGTGACCCAGGCGATCTGACTGGCGCGCCGAGCGATCTCGGCGCGCTTGGCCGGAGCCAGATACCGCGGGAACACGCGCAGCGCATCCGCACCCAGCCCACTCGCCGCACCGATGTCTGTCATCGCGCCAGTGTTCCCGCCAACCCCCCAGCCCGTCCAACCTCCCCCTCCTCCCTGGTCGGGCCAACCCAGGGTTGCCATCCACAGGTCCGCTGGGGCTCGGGGCACGTAGGGTGCGGCAATGGCACACGACATCGTGATCCGGGGCGGGACGGTGGTGGACGGGACGGGCGGTCCGGCCCACGTCGCAGACGTCGCCATCGACGGCGATCGCATCGCAGCCATCGGAGAGATCACCGAACCCGGCCACCGAGAGCTCGACGCCGTCGGGCACCTGGTCACCCCCGGCTTCATCGACATCCACACCCATTACGACGCGCAGATCGGCTGGGATCCGCTGGTCACGTCGTCGTGTTGGCACGGCGTCACCTCCATCGTCATGGGCAACTGCGGCATGACCTTCGCTCCCTGCAAACCCGTCGACCGCGAGACGCTGGCCCGCGCCATGGAGTCGGTGGAGGACATCCCCGCCGCTGCCATCCTCGATGGCCTGCCCTGGGATTGGGAGACCTACGACGAATACCTGGCCAGCCTGGACCGCATGCCGAAGGGTGTGAACCTCGGCGGGATGGTCGGGCACTCGGCGTTGCGTTACTGGGCCATGGGCGACGCATCGCTCGACCCCACGGCCATTCCGACCGACGCCGAGCTGGCGGAGATGTGCGAGTTGCTTGCGCAGGGCATGGCCGCCGGTGCGCTCGGCTTCTCCACGTCCCGCACCCTCCGCCACACCGCACCCGACGGCCGCAACGTGCCCGGCACCTTCGCCGAGCCACGTGAACTGACTGCCCTCGGCGACGTACTCGCCGCGGGGGGATGCGGCGTGATCGAGCTGGCACCCCGCTTCGACGGTGACGGGCCCAGCGAATCACGAGCCCGCTCCGAGATGGCCTGGATGCGGGAACTGTCGATCCGCACCGGCCGGCCCATCACCTTCAACCTCACCCACACCTGGGCCAACCCCGACCACCACCGGCTCATCGCGGAGCTGGTGGCCGACGCGAACGCTGCCGGCGCCAACATCCGCCCGCAGACCACTACCCGTGGCATCGGGGTGTTGTTCGCGTTGGGAGGCGCCACCCCGTTCGATCGCCACGAGTCGTGGCAGGCGTTGCACGCTCTCGATCCCGCAGACCGTGTCACCGCGCTGCGAGCCCGGCGAACACAGCTCCTCGCTGATGCCGCCGATGGTCCCTCGGCGGACCAACTCGCCGGCTTCCACCTCACCGGACACGACTCTCCGCACGCCAACTTCGACTGCAGCCCCGACACCGAGATCGCCGCCATCGCCGCCAGCGCCGGGGTGAGCGTCGGCGAGGCCTACCTGGACGCCCTCGACCGATCCGACGGCACCGCCGTGATCTACTGGCCGATTCTCAACCAGTCGATGGAGGCCATCGGCGAGATGATCGCCAACGACACGATCATCCTGGGATTGGCCGACGGCGGCGCGCACGTCAGTCAGATCCTCGACGCCAGCCAACCGACCTGGTTTCTGTCCCACTGGGTCCGAGATCGCCGATTCGTGAGCATCGAGCGGGGCATCCAACGCCTCAGCCAAGACGGTGCCCGGTTGTTCGGTCTGAATGATCGCGGGACGCTCACACCCGGCTCGTTCGCCGATGTCAACGTCATCGACCTTGACCGTTTGGCACTCGGGTTGCCCAACATCGTCAACGACCTGCCCCACGACGCGGCGAGATTCGTGCAGCGGGCCGAGGGCTATCGCGCCACCATCGTCAACGGCGTCGTCGCTCTCGAGGAGGGCGTCCACGTGGGGGAACCGTCCGGCTCACTGCTCCTCAGCGGGAGAACCTGACCGATCGGTCAAGTTCTGAGATTAGAGTCGTCGCATGACGGATCTGGCTCCTGACACGAGCGGCATCGACCTCGACACGCTCGATTTCACCGCACCCGACACGTACTTCGGAGGGTCAGGGGCGCGAGCCGCGTTGTTCAAGAAGTTCCGCGACGATCGTCCGATCGCGTTCCTTCCCGAAGGTGAGATTCCCGGGTTCCCCACGGGTCCAGGCTTCTGGTCACTCACCCGTTACGACGACGTGATGCACGTGTCGCGCCACCCCGAGATCTTCCAGTCCGGGAAGGGCACCAACATCCCCGACCTGCCACTCGAGATCATCGAGTTCTACGGCTCGATGATCAACATGGATGCCCCCAAGCACACCCGAATGCGCCTGATCGTCAACAAGGCCTTCACCCCTCGGATGGTGCAACGCATCGACGAGGACGTGCGCATCAAGGCCCGCCAGATCGTGGCCAAGGCCGCCACCAAGGGCACAGTCGACATCGTTCGCGAGATCGCCGGGCCGCTCCCGTTGCAGATCATCTGCGAGATGATGGGCATCCCCGAGGACAAGTGGGAGCGCATCTTCGAGTGCACCAACGTGATCCTGGGCGACGAGTCGACCACGCCCGACTTCAACGCGCTGATGGCGGCGTCGTTCGAGATGGCCGCAATTGCGCAGGCCGTCGGCGAGGACCGTCTGGCCAATCCGCAGGACGACCTGGTCTCCGCAATGATGCATGCCGAGGTCGACGGCGAACGCCTCGATGCATCGCAGATGGCCAGCTTCTTCATCCTGCTGTCGGCCGCGGGCAACGAGACCACCCGCAACGCCATCTCTCACGGCGTGCACCTGTTCACGCAGCACCCCGACCAACGAGCGCAGTTGCAGAACGACTTCGACAACCTGATCGGCACCGCCGTCGAGGAGATCGTCCGCTACGCCACGCCGGTGGTGCACTTCCGCCGAACGGCCACGCAGGACACGACCATCGGCGACACCCAGATCGCCGAGGGCGACAAGGTGGTCATGTGGTACGAGTCGGCCAACCGCGACGAGCGCCACTTCGACGACCCGTACCGCTTCGACATCACTCGCACTCCGAACGAACACGTGGGGTTCGGAGCCGGGGGTCCTCACTTCTGCCTCGGCGCCAACTTGGCCCGCCGGGAAATCCGCGTCATGTTCGAGGAGCTGTTCCGTTGGATCCCCGACATCGCCGCCACCAGCGAGCCGGACTACCTCAACAGTCCGTTCATCAACGGCATCAAGCACATGGAAGTGACCTTCACTCCCACCCAGGTCCCGGTGGACGCTCCTCTGGAGCAGTAGCGCTCACACTCGCCGACCCGCTATTCGGCGAGCAGCGCTTGTCGAATCGAGAGATCGAGTCGACGCCGTTTGCGGTCGATCTCGAGAATCTTGACCGCCACCTTCTCTCCCGGCGTGACCAACTGGTCGGGCCGGTAGCCACGCTGATCGGTGAGCTCGGTGAGATGCACGAGGCCTTCGGCCGAGCTGTCGATGATCCGCACGAAACAGCCGTACTCGACGACGCGGATCACTTCGGCATCGAGTCGCTGTCCCACCTGCAGATCGCCGAACGGATCCGACTCGATTCGCTTCAACGACAAGCCGACCCGACGCTTGGATTTGTTGACCTCGAGTACCTCCACGGTCACCGTGTCGCCGATCGACACCACGTCGGCCAACTCGTGGATGCGATTCCACGACAGTTCGCTGCGATGGATGAGCCCGCGCACGCCACCGTCCAACTCGACCTGCACTCCAAAGTCGAGGAAGCCGACGACTTTTCCCTCGACCCGAGTCCCCACCGCAATCGATGACCACTGTGACCGCTCGGCCTTGCGACGTTCACGACGAACCACGTCACGGCGAGAGACGACGATGCGATCCGAGGCCCGATCGAGGTCGACCACCGTGAACTCGAGTTCCTGGCCGATCAGCGGCGAGACGTCGGCGGGTGGATGCTCGTCGACCAACGACGACGGCAGGAACGCTCGAAGACCGTCCACGTCGACCGACAAGCCACCCTTCACCGAACGCGACACCGTGCCAACGACGGTGGCCTGGGCCTCCTTGGCGGCGATGAGTCGCTGCCACGACTGATGCTGGACGGCCCACCGGCGACTCACGAGCGCTCGACCTTTGGGGTCGGTTCGCGTCAGCAGTGCGACCTCGATCATCGACCCGACCTGAGGCGATCCGGCGACGAACTCGGCGAGAGTGGCGACCGCCAGACGCCCGTCGGCCAACTTGGCTTCGACCTCGCTCGATCCGACCCCGGTCACCTCGACTTCGATGATGGTCGGGTCGACCACCGGTGGTCGGGGCGGGGCGCTGGGGCGGGAGTCGCCGATCCGCGGCGGTGCCGGGAGCACCGGAGGAGTGGGATCAGACAATTCGGACACGACCTTCAGGATGCCCCGGATCGGTGGCGATGAGCGAGCGCCTCACCATCGAGGCCCGAACCCGGCCCAGTACAGGTCAGCCGGCCGTGAGACCGGAATCGGCCGAGATGATCGAGCCGTGCATCTGGCGGGCCTCATCGGACGCCACAAAGGCGATGACTGCGGCCAGCTCGGACGGATCGGCCATCTTTCGGAAACCGACGTAGGGCGCCATCAGCGAGAAGTCCACATCGTTGGGAATGTCGACGTGGCTGGTCATCGGGGTCTTCACGCCTCCCGGAGCCACGCAGTTGATGCGGATCTTCGACTTCACGAACTCCATGGCCAAGCTGCGAGTCATATTGACGACCGCACCCTTCGAGGCGCTGTAGGCGACGGTGTAGGCGGTTCCCATCAGTCCAGCGTTCGAGGCGATGTTGACCACGCTGCCGCGACCGGCCTCGACCATCAGGGGGATGGTGGCCTGGCACATCCAGAACATGCCCGACACATTCACGCCGAACAGCAGGGCGAGATCAGCCTCGGTCACGTCGGCGACGTGGCCCGAGCGCAGCACACCGGCCACGTTGGCCAACACGTCGGGAACACCGTGGACGGCCACGCACGCCGAGATGGCGTCATGGCAGGCCTGCCGGCGCGAGATGTCGACGACGTGCGACGTGAACGCGTCGCCGATCGCGGCCGCGGTCTCGG
>JBBQLA010000217.1:0-5260 GCA_038327485.1 Acidimicrobiales bacterium | reverse complement strand
AACCGCTCGGCGACCGTCGAGATCGGGCCGGCCGCAGTGAGGTCAGCGTCGCGCACCAACAACGAGGCGGTCCGCGCATCGTCAGTCGACCACTCGGCCGGGTCTGCCGCCAGCCGCACATCGCTGCCGATGAAGGCGCCGTGCTCAGCCAGCAGTCGATCGAGGGTGTCGATGGTGGCCGGCCCGACACCTTTGGTGCGCGTGAGTCGGTCGCCGTCTCGAACGACATCGCCGAGGGTGCGAAACCCCGCCGCGTCGAGCACCGCGAGGGGGAGACGTTGCCCGTCACCGACCAGCCGCAGATCCGCGCCGTTCAGGCGCTCGTTGCGGCGATCCCCTGCTGCCGCCGTGACCGAGGCCTCGATGGCACCGGCCGAGCCGGCTTCGATCGTCGCCACCCGCTGGCCCAGATCCGCGAAGGTCGCCCCGGCCTGCTCGGCCCAGCCGTGGATCGCACCCCGCTCCGCCAGTTCATCGTCGGCCACGTGGCGAGTCTGTCATCTCGTCGGATCGATCGTTACCGCCACGACCACGGAATCAGCGGTACTGTGGGCGTAGTTCTTCGATTCGCCGCTGCATCGAATGTCTCGGATGCGAAACGCGACGGTCCAAGGGGTGCGAAATGGCCGAAGTCAACATCGACGCCATCGACAGCGAGATCATCCGGCAGCTTCAGCAAGATGGTCGACGGCCATACACACAGCTGGCCAAGGGTGTCGGGCTCTCCGAGGCGGCAGTGCGGCAACGAGTCCAGCGACTGCTCGAGTCCGAAGTGATGCAGGTGGTCGCCGTCACCGACCCGATGCGACTCGGTATGCAGCGACAAGCGATGGTGGGCATCAAGGTCGAAGGCGACCTCCGCCTCGTGGCCGATGCCCTCGCCGAGCTCGACTCGGTCGTCTACGTGGTACTCACCGCCGGCAGCGTCGACCTCCTCGCCGAGGTCGTGGTGCCCAATGACGAAGCCTTGCTCTCACTCCTCAACGACCAGATCCGAAAGATCCCCGGCGTCGTCGGAACCGAGACCTCGATCTACCTTTCTCTCCGCAAACAGACCTACCAATGGGGTGCACGATGACCACCGAACCCACTCACGACAAGCTGTCGACCGCACGAATGGAGGAATTGGCGGCGCGCCACCTCTGGATGCACTTCACCCGAATGGGCGCCTACACCGACGGGGAGTCGCTCCCGATCATCGAGCGAGGCGACGGCTGCTATCTCTACGACTACTCGGGTAAGCGCTACCTCGACTCGTTGTCCGGACTGTTCGTTGTGCAGGTCGGCCACGGTCGACAGGAGCTGGCCGATGTCGGGGCTCAGCAGGGCGGACAGCTGGGGTACTTCCCGTTGTGGTCCTACGCCCATCCGCCGGCCATCGAACTGGCGGCCCGCCTGGCCGAGATGTCACCGGGCGACCTCAACCGCATCTTCTTCACCGTGTCGGGATCCGAAGCGGTCGAGTCGGCCTGGAAACTGGCGCGGCAGTACTTCCAGCTCATGGGCAAGCCCAAGAAGTACAAGGTGATCTCGCGGCAGACCGCCTACCACGGCACCACCCTGGGCGCGCTGGCTCTCACGTCCGTGCCGGCGATGCGGGCACCGTTCGAGCCGCTGCCGGCCGGCGCTCGGAAGGTTCCCAACACCAACCGCTACCGCCCGTGGATCGAAGGGCTCAGCGACGAGGAGTTCGGCCAACGAACCGCCGACCAGATCGCCTTGATGATCGAGATGGAAGGCCCCGACACGGTCGCAGCAGTGTTCCTCGAGCCGCTGCAGAACGCCGGCGGTTGCCTCACGCCCCCGCCCGGCTATTTCCAGCGTGTCCGTGAGATCTGCGACTTCTACGACGTGCTCCTGGTCAGCGACGAGGTGATCTGTGCCTACGGACGCCTCGGCACCATGTTCGGCTGCGAGCGATACGGCTACATCCCCGACATCATCACCACGGCGAAGGGATTGACGTCGGGCTATTCGCCACTCGGCGCGGTGCTGGTGAGTGACCGCATCTTCGAGCCGTTCAGCCGCGACAAGAATGCCTTCGCCCATGGCATCACGTTCGGCGGGCATCCGGTGTCGTGCGCCATCGCGCTCGCCAACCTCGACATCTTCGACAAGGAAGATCTGCTCGGGAACGTGAATGCGAACCAGGACGCCCTCGGCGCCATGTTGCAGTCGGTGGCCGACGACAGCCCGATCGTGGGCGACGTACGCGGCGACGGCTACTTCTGGGCGCTCGAGCTGGTGAAGAACAAGGAGACCAAGGCCGAGTTCAATCGGGACGAGTGTGAGACGCTCATCCGCAGCTACCTCTCCCCTCGCCTGTTCGAGGAAGGCCTGATCTGCCGAGCCGACGACCGCGGCGATCCGGTGTTGCAGTTCTCCCCTCCGCTCATCGCCGGTCCCGAAGAATTCGCCGAGCTGGAGAGGATCCTCCGTAAGGTTCTGGCCGAAGCCGCTGACAGAGTGGTCCAGTGACCACCACTGTCGGGGTTCCGGCCGAGGTCAAGAACAACGAGTACCGAGTCGCCATCACCCCCGACGGGGTCGCCGAATTGGCCCACCGCGAGATCACCGTCCTGGTCGAGTCCGGCGCCGGGATCGGCGCCGAAATCACCGACGACGAGTATCTGGCGGCCGGCGCCGAGCTGGTCGCCGACGCCTCTGAGGTGTGGTCGCGCGCCGACATCGTGTGCAAGGTCAAGGAACCCCAGGTCTCGGAGTACGCCCACTTCCGACCAGGCCTCACCCTGTTCACTTACCTGCACCTCGCCGCCTACCCCGAGGTCGCCGACGCACTCTTGTCACATGGAGTGACAGGAGTCGCCTACGAGACCGTGCAGACCGATGACCACGCCTTGCCGCTCTTGGCTCCGATGTCCGAGGTGGCCGGTCGCATGGCCACCCAGATCGGGGCGCACTACCTGCAGCGCGAGAACGGCGGACGCGGTGTGTTGCTGGGCGGCGCGCCGGGTGTCCGCCCCGGTCGAGTGGTCGTGCTGGGCGCCGGCAACGTCGGGTGGAACTCGGCGTGGATCGCTGCGGGCATGGAGGCCGAGGTGCTGCTCTTCGACAAGAACCTCGATCGGTTGCGGTGGGTCGATCAGATCCATCAGGGACGAATCATGACGCTGGCATCGAACCGCGGCGCCATCGCCCGAGCGGTGGCCGAAGCCGATCTCGTGATCGGCGCTGTGCTGGTCGCCGGCGGTCGTGCCCCGACCGTGATGACCGAGGACATGGTCGAGTCGATGAAGCCGCGTTCGGTGATCGTGGACGTAGCCGTGGATCAGGGCGGGTGCATCGCCACGACGCACGAGACCACCCACGCCGATCCGATCTATACCGTGCACGACGTGATCCACTACGCCGTCGGCAACATCCCCGGCGCAGTGCCCAACACCTCGACCTTTGCGCTGACCAACGCCACGCTCCCGTACCTGTTGGAGCTGGCGGTGGCCGACACCCCGCTCGACGCCTGCCGACGCAACCCTGCGCTCGGGCTCGGCGTGAACACCCACGACGGAAACATCACCCATGCGGTGGTCGCCGAATCATTGGGCCGCGAATTCGTTCCGATCTCGATCACTCATCCTTGAGCGCGACGAGCGCCTGCTGCACGACCGACTCGACGTGTTGCGCATCGATCTTGAGTGCTGCACCGATGTGGATGGCCCAGATCTCGCCTCGGAGGTTGTTCTCGAAGTCGAGCGTGGAGCGCACGTCGGAGCGGGAGGCCTGACGGTTCTGGCTCACCATCACGAACGTCGAGAGGAAGATCGCTTCCAAGCTGACGATCATGGTCAGCAGACCGAACGGGTACTTGTCCCACTCGGCTGATGCGCCGATCAGGCCCACGTTGATGACAATCCAGAGACCGAACCACACGCCGTGGAGGTAGACGAAACGCAGCGAGCCGGCGAAGTTGGTGACCTTGTCGGCGACGTGATCCTGGGTGCGCAACAACTTCCTGACCACGCGACTCTCGTTGCGGATCGGGATGTGCGCGGGCGTGAAGATCTGTCCGTCTTCGACCCCGTCGGCGCGGTCGATGATCCGACATGCTTCGCAGTCGAGGTGGTCGTGCGGGGTCTCGGTCGTGACGGTCATGTCGCGATCGTCCCACGGCGCCGGCCGGATGGGCGGGCGGTCCTGACTCCTCAGCAGGAGGCGAGCGGAGCCGACGTCGCGGCGTCGCTACTCGACCCGCCGAGCTCGAGGGTGTAGTCGCACCCCACCTTCGTCGATACGAACCATCCGCCGTCGGCCTTCGTGACTGTCGGCGACCCGATTCCCGTTCCGCTGACCGCTGGAGCGGAGATCCCGGAGCGGCCGGGGACCCAGACCAACAGTTCGGCGCCCGGCTGGGCACCGTCGGCTCGCCCGGTCAGCTTCATCACACCGGTGTCGGGATCACTCGTCAGTGAAACCAAGTGTCCCGGAGCCCGGCGCGGATAGGCCCGTCCGAGCACGGTGGCGAACTCCGTCGTGACATGCGGACCCGAGTCACCGGGACAGTCCGCCGTGATCAAATGCACCCGGACGGCGTCGGCCACCGCTCCGGTCGTGGAGTGGAAGTGCGGATCGCCGCAGGCCTGGCTCCACTGCCACCACGCTCCCGAGGCCAACGATGCATCCTCGGCGACGGCGTACCGGCGCAGCTCGGCCGAGCTGGCCTTCCCGGTGTCGAACCAGCCGTATTCTCCGATCCACAACGGCACCCCCAATGGCTTGGCCGTGGACGTGTCGACGGCGAATCCCTGCTCGATCGTGAGAATGTCGGAGATCGACTCCCAGTAGTTGTGTGGGGCGAAGCCCAGGTTGGGGTCGCCCAGCGCATCGGTGGGCACCGTGCCGCCCAGCGGGAAGAGCACGAGTGGCTCAGCGAAGACCACGTGGGAAAAGCCGCCGGCCTTGGTCTCGGCGGCCCGGATGGCGCCGATCGTTCGCGACATGAGGTCGGTGTACTTCGGGCTCACGACATCGCCCACGTCCGACACATTGGGCTCGTTGAGGATGTCGTAGCCGGCAACCGCCGGCTCTTTCGCGAACACCGATGCGAGCTGCGCCCAGGTGTTCACGAACTCGTCGCGGATGCCGTCGCGGTTGTCGTAGAAGTTGTTGAAGGCCGCCTTGACCGCGGGAGCCGATTCGCGGTTGCCGGGTTGGCGGCACGTGCTGGCGCCGTCGGTGATCGTGGCCCACTCAGGAGCGCCGTCCCAACCTGCATTGGGCTCGGTGCCTGCGGGACATACGGTGC
>JBBQLA010000216.1:0-5274 GCA_038327485.1 Acidimicrobiales bacterium | reverse complement strand
CGACGTTCAGCCAGGTCGCGCAGCATGCGCTCGCGTGCCTCCTTGGCCTCATGCACCATGCGGCGACCGTGCTCACGGGCCGCCTCGGTGATCGCAGCGGCCTCGACCTCGGCCTGCTCAGCGGCAATTCGGCTCGCCTCCAACGCCTCGACACGGAGGTGTTCGACCTCGGCGTCGACCTCGGCCCGCAACGCGTCGGCGGCCAAGCGGACCTCCTCGGCCTCCTGCTCGGCCTCGAGCGACTTCTCTTCCAACAGAGAGTTGGCTTGTTCGGTCGTGACCCGCGCCGCTTCCTCGGACTCGTCGCGCAATCTTTCGGCGGTGGTGGCCGCCTCGTTGAGCAGCTCGTCGCTGTCACGGGATGCATTGAGGAGGAGATCCTCGGCCTCGGTGGTGAGCTGAGTTGCTCGCTCCTGTGCCTCGCGCACGAGGCGAGCGCCACTCTCCTCGGCCTTGTCACGGATCTCGCCGGCGGCGGTTCGTGCCGCCTCGAGCACCCGTGCCGTCTCCTCGCCCACCATCTGAGCCAGGTTGGTGTCGTCGAACTCGCCGGCGCGCTTGGCCTTCTCCTCCAGCCGGACGACCTCGGCCCGCAGGTCGGCCTCGACCGACTGCAGCCGCTTCAGCTCAACGGCCATGGTCAGCAGATGAGCTCGCACCTCTGCCGGATCGAAGCCCTTGCGATGTTTCGCGAACTCGCGTCGACTCAGCTCGTCGGCGTCTACCGGCTCGCGCGGGTTCACGGAAATTGCCATCGTCGGGAGGCTAGGTGCCGCCCGCCCGACAGTGGTGGAGCCTCGATCAGCTCAGTGCGGGCGCCTTGCGGAGCCCGCCCGGGGCAAGGATCTTGAGGGCCTCGTCCAAGGTCGCCACTGGGTGCAACGCGATCTTGGTGCCACAAATCTTCTTGACCCGGGCCAACTCCTTGAGATCGGTCGACGCCGGGTAGAGGAACTCTGTGGCGCCGGCCTCCTTCAGCGTGACGGCCTTCTGCACGATGCCGCCGATCTCACCGACGTTCCCCTGGGCGTCGATGGTGCCGGTGACCGCCACTTTCTTGCCACCGGTGAGGTCACCCGGGGTCAGGCGATCGATCACACCCAGGGTGAAGGCGAGCCCGGCCGAGGGCCCGGTGACCTTGCCCGAATCGATCTGGAGGTGGAAGGGCAGGTCGAGATCGCGCTGAGCGGTCGATGGCGCCACGCCGATGTATCCACGGCTCGTATCGTCCTTGTTGGCCCCGAGTTCGACCGTCCGACGCTCCGCTGCGCCGTTCCCCCTGCGGACCTTCAGCTGCACTACCGCGCCGACCGGCTTGCCCGCCAGCGACGCCGAGAGGTCGGTCTGGGTGCGGATGGGAGTGCCGTCGACCTCGACGATCACATCGCCTTGACGGAGCACCTTCGCCGCCGGGTACCCCGGGAGCACCTGGTCGATGAAGGCGCCGCTCCCGATCTCGTTGACCGGGTACCCCACCGCGTTGAAGGCCAACGCCGTGGCGACGTACTTCGACTCGTCCATGCGCGCCTGGTTGAGGATCTGATCGGCGTCACGTCCACCCGGTGGGTACACCTTGTCCTTGTCTTCGACGTCGATGTTCTCGTCGAGCCACGCCTGGAGCAGCCCCGCGGGAGTGGCCTCCACCTCGGACACCGTGAGGAAGAGCACTTGGCCCTTGGTGGTGAACGCCTCGTGGCCGGAGATGTCGATGCGGGCCTCGGTCGATCGCGCTTCGCCCGGCTCGTAGAGCAGATACGGCAGCGGAATGAACAGGGCGCCCGCGACCAACGCCACCGCAACGAACCCCGCGACGAATGGCCACCGTCGTCGACGACGCGCCGGGTCGTCGGTTGATTCGGTGATCGCTCCCGCGCCCTCGGGACGAGCCGTTCCGTCATCATCGAGGGCTACGCTCGTCGTCGTGTCGTCCATTGCCCTCACATCCAGGTCGGTCCCATGACCGAGATGATCGGTCTGGTCGTGGTGGTCATCTCAGCCGTGGCGTTCTGGCCGCTGCTCTTCGGAGACCGGGCAGAGCCTGCCACCCAACCGGTGCGGACACAGCGCGGCTCGGCGAACCCGGCTCGTCGGAGCTCCGTCGAGCCGACGGTGAGGAGAGGTGAGCCCACCACGCTGCGAGTCAGCCCGTGGGTGCGGCTCCGCGGGATCGTCGGACTACTCCTGGTCTGCGCGGGGATAGCGGCACTCATCGCCGTCGCCGTCGGAGCGGTGGTGTTCTTCCTCGGTGTCAAACTCCAGGGCTGAGACCACCCTCGCGGTGATCTTGCGCTGAGAGCCGTCCGAACTCAGCGGCCGAAGAGGCCCCGGCGGGCCGTCGCCGTATCAGGTTCGGTGGCGGCGGGAGTCGGCGTCATGAACGTGGGCGGCGGAACTGACCCGATGGCGGAATCGCCGCCACGAGGTGTCGACGCCTCGGCGTAGCGGGGTGCCTCTGCCAGAGGGTCGGCGTGGGAAGCCTCGGGCTGGTACGC
Source organism: Acidimicrobiales bacterium (assembly GCA_038327485.1). Classification (GTDB taxonomy): domain Bacteria; phylum Actinomycetota; class Acidimicrobiia; order Acidimicrobiales; family Microtrichaceae; genus JBBQLA01. Next base: position 2,782 of record JBBQLA010000216.1, on the reverse strand, counting down.
CGGCTCGGTGGCCTGCGGCGGATTGGGGGGAGGCGGCGGGGCGGCGGCATAGCCGTTGGTCTGGGCTGCCTCGGGCTGAGCTTGGGGGCCTGGACCGACCATTGGCGGGTCGATTTCGACACGGAAGTACGGCTTGAAGTCGAACTTCACTTCCTCCAACGCGAACATTCGGGCGTTCTCGACGCCCTGTTCATTGCGGAGCGACTCGACGAAACGCACGGCCTCATCGAGTTGCTCGAACTGGTTGTACCCCGGATTTCCATCGGGGGTCTGGAAGATGACCATGTGCGACACGTGCGTCCTCCTTCACGGAACACGATCACTCTAGGCTCAATTCAACCGATGCGTCCCGAGCCCGATCCGCTTTCACCACCAACAGCGCAGCAACGGGCGGCGGTCATGGCCGGACACACCGGTGACAGCCGGTTGGCTCGATCGTTGCTCAGCCATCCTGATCCCCGAACTCGGGCCTCAGCACTCTCCGCACTGGTCCGACTCGACACCGTGACCGAAACCGAGCTCGAGACCGCGTTGCGTGACGCTGACCCCTCCGTCCGACGACGCGCCGCGGTCGGCGTCGCCCACAGCGGTGCGGGCCTCGATGCCCTGATCGATGCGCTGCGCGACCCCGATCCGACCGTCGTCGAGGTGGCGAGCTGGGCCGCAGGAGAGGTGCCCGACGGTGACCCGAGAGTGCTCGGCTCGCTCGTCGGAGTGCTCATCGACATCGCCGCCAACCACGACGATTCGTTGTGTCGCGAGAGCGCCGTCGCCGCACTCGGGGCGCTGGGGGATCCGATCGGCAAAGCCGCTGTGTTGGCGGCGTGCTCGGACCGGGCGACCGTGCGCCGACGGGCGGTGTTGGCGCTGGCCGCCTTCGACGGCGATGACGTGGTGGCCATGCTCCATCACCTGCTCGACGATCGCGATCTCCAAGTTCGCCAGGCCGCCGAGGACCTCCTGTCGATTGTCGACGGGACGGAGATCGGTGGTCCAGAGCTGCCCGGCTACGCCGCGGATTCCGGCAGCACGACCTGACGCAACGGGGCGAAGCCGTTGAACGCCACTGCCGAATACGTCGTCGTGTACGCCCCGGTCCCGGCGAAGATCAGCCGATCTCCTTCGCTGAGCTCGGCGGGGAGTGCGACCGGATGCTGTTCGTAGATGACGTCGAGACTGTCGCAGGTGGGGCCGGCCAGAATCGACGGCATCATCGAGTCCGATGTTCGGTCACACGTGATCGGGTAGCGCACCGCTTCGCCGATGGCCTCCACCAAGCCGGTGAACACGCCGACGTCGAGGTACACCCACCGCGTGGAGTCTCCCACCGACCGCTGTGAGACCAGCAGCACTTCGGAGATCAGCGCCCCGGCATCGGCCACCAGGTAGCGACCCGGCTCCGCCGCCAAGCGGGCCTCCAGCCCGCCGATGCGATGCTCGACCGCCGCCATGATCACCGAGCCGTACTCGTCGATCGACGGGGCGCCGTCGCCGAGTGAGGCAGGAAACCCGCCACCGAGGTTCACCTCATCGAAGGCCAGGCCGTGTCGAGCCAGGTCGTCAGCCATGGCTGCCACTTCGATCAGGGCCACGTCCCATGCGCCGGTTCGAAGCTGTTGAGAGCCCACGTGGAACGACACCCCGAGCCGATGGCCGAGATCGGCGGCCCGCACGAGCAGATCGACCGCGTCCGACGGTGAGCAGCCGAACTTTCCCGACAGCGGCCACGACGCACCGGCGCCGTCGCAGCTGATGCGGGCGGAGACGAGCGATCCGGGCGCAGCAAGGCCGACCTTGGCGAGCTCGGCGCCGCAGTCGACCGAGAAACGGGTGATCCCGAACGCGTGAGCCTCGGCGATCGCGTCGCGATGCTTGATCGTGTTGCCGAAGGAGATCTCGTGGCCTTCGACGCCGAGGTCACGACACAGCGCAACCTCACCGCTCGACGCCACGTCGAACCGGCACCCCAGCGAATGGAGCAGCCTGAGGATCTCCGGCGCCGGGTTGGCCTTCACGGCATAGAAGAGCTCGACCCCCGGGAGCGCCGCAGCCAGGGCCCGGTAGCGCTCCTCGACGACGTCGAGGTCGATCGCCACCACCGGCGTGTCCGGTCGACCGGCGATGAACTTCTCCAGGCGAGGACTGAGTGATGACATGCGCGGCTCTGCAGAAAGCGAAACGAGGGCCGACCAGGATGGTCGACCCTCGAATCTAAACCGCCAGCAGCCCGTCACCGGTGCCGCTGCGAGTGACTCGCGTTACTCGGCCATCGAGTTCGACTTGCCGTCGAAGTCCTTGAGCGGAGCCACCTCGACCCAGTCGTTGGACTTGCGCTGGACGATCCTGAGGGCTTCGAGCACCCAGGGATCCTTCTCGTTGTTCGTCGATGCCTGGGCGCCATCGCGCATCAGGCCGTAGTTGACCTTGTCGAGATGCCACAGCGTGTTCATGAGGCCGGCCCGGGTGACCTCCTTGGTCAACTCCAGTCCCTTCACGAACTGCGCAGCGAAGCCCCAACCGGCGGCGACGATGCCGCCCTGCAAATCGGCATCGGTGAGCCCGACGGCCTTGCCGTCGGCGATGAACTGCTGCACCTTCGGGTTGGCGGCGTCCGAAGCGGCGCCCGCGTCGAGGGTGGCCTGGGCGGTGTAGACACCCTCGTCCTTGCCGCCGGCCAGGCTCAACGAGAGCTTGCCCGAGCACGTGATCGAGGCGTAGGTCAACGGGGTCCAATCAGCTGGGATGAACGTGAGGGTCTTGGAGCACTGCGTACCGCCGATAC
>JBBQLA010000215.1:0-5277 GCA_038327485.1 Acidimicrobiales bacterium | reverse complement strand
CGAGGACACTGACTATGACTGGGTGGTCCTTGCCTGCGACGTGCGCGGCGCGCAAGCGGTCCTCAACGGGTCAATCGGCTCCGATCCCGACGCAAGCGCCGCTCTGGGCAGCGCCAAAGCGACGTGCGGGCACCAAAGCGTTGCTCCCCCGTACCGGATTCTGCGGGTGTGGCTCGATCGGCGACCTGATCCGACCCGCCCCGATGTGATCGAGACACCCCAGCACGACCCGATCGCGCTGGTGGTTCAGTTCCACCTCCTCGAAGAGGAATCAGCGGCCTGGGCGGCGGAGACCGGAGGGGCGGTGATCGAGCTCCACCTGTACGCCCTCGAGGACGGGTTGGCCGAGGCTCCCGACGGCGAGGTCTGGGGTCTCATTCGCCCGACGTTGCTGGAGATCCTTCCCGAACTCGATGGCGCCTCGCCCCTGGGGATGACCGTCGGGACCTATCACAACTTCTCATCGTTCGCAGCGGGACTGGGCACGTTGCGACCACATCCTGGGTCCCTTGCAACCGACGGGATCGTCAACCTGATGTTGGCAGGCGACTGGATCGCTGCTCCCACTCCATCGGCGCTGATGGAGCGGGCAGCAGTCACCGGCCGACTCGCCGCCAACGAATGCCTGTTCAGCGACGGAGTCCGAGAATCCGGGTATCAACACGTGAGCTCTCGTGGCCCTCTCGCCTGACGGGCAGGGCCACGATCACCCTTGGGCTCGACGAGGTCCTCGACCGGGTCGTAGATCGTCCGCCACCCGTTCTCCTTTGCGACCTCCACGCTGCGGCGCCCTGCGCCGGTCATGAGTCCGGCAACCTCCATGTCCGCGACGCGCTGGCGGTTGAGCCGAGTCCAGGTTCCCCTCGCCTTCCGCGGAGTGAGCAGTTGTAGACCGCGGTCGTCGTCGAGGAGGTTGACCGTCGAGTCGATCCAACCGAAGCAGATCGCTTCTTCGACGATCTCGGCATACGGGCAGACCGGCCTTTCGGTGGCCGACCGCCATGAGCACAGCCAAACCCCCCGGGCCGAATCGTGGTTCGCCTCGAGCCAGGTCCTGCGCGTTCAGCCATCGGCGTCGGACCCGATCCGCGATACTGCTGCGGTGCCCGCCGACCGGCTTCCCCGGACCTATGACGACGGTCGCACCTGGTTTCGGGACACGGCCGAAACGAACGGACTCACGGTGGCACCGTTTGGGATCGGTGCATTGGGCCCAAGCGGTGAGACCCTGACGGTCGACGTCGTAGCGATCGGAGCTGGCCGAGCCGTCGCGACCGAGCGGTCGCGACGGGCGCTGGTGGTGATGTCGGGGGTGCATGGTGTCGAGGGGTTCGTCGGGTCCGCGCTCCTCTCCGACTTCCTTGCTCGGGTGAACGCGTCGGAGCTCCCCGACGACATGGAAGTGCTGCTGATCCACGCCGTGAACCCGTGGGGTATGGCCTGGGGACGGCGCCAGAACGAATCAAACGTTGACCTGAACCGAAACTGGCAACGCGACCGCGACGAGCCCCACCACAACGACGCCTACGACGAACTCCACCCGATCGCGTGCCCCGATACACCCGAGCTCCCCTCGATCGACGAGATTCTCATCGCCGCTGGCGGGCTCGTGGCCGAACGGGGGCTGCCGTGGGTACGCGACGCCATCACTTCCGGCCAGTACCGCCACCGCGACGGACTGCACTTCGGCGGCGAACGAACCGAGGAATCGACCGCGATCATCGAACGGGTCGCCGCTGACCGCCTGGCCCAAACCGAACGACTCTTGGTGATCGACCTTCACACGGGCCACGGGAGCTGGGGCGAGATCACTTGCTTGTCCGACGAGCCGCCGGGCTCGCCCCAGGACACCTTCCTCCGAGGTCGACTCGGCGCGGATCACGTCGAAGCGACAACCGGAAATTCCGAGGCGACGACTGGGGTCAAGTCGGGACAGATCGCCAACGGCATCCGCGCCATGCGTTCTGCACGTGGAGCCGAGGCGTACTCGACGTCGTTGGAGGTCGGAACCGTGAGCGACGACGAGCAGATCGTGGCGACGATCCTCGAGCAGTGGGTACACCGGCGCGGCGCCCGGCACCGCCCTGAATACGAGGCGATCTGTCAGCGGTATCGCGAATGCTTCACTCCAGACGATCCTGAGTGGGAGTTGGCCGCGATGTCAGCAGGTCGACGACACCTTCAGTCGGCGGTCACTGCGGTGGCCGAGTGGGCATGACTGTCGCCGCGAGCGTCGCCCGAGGCGACCCGCCGACGGCAGCCGACGTGGCGATTGCCGCCAGGCGAATCGCGCCGCACCTCCACCGCACGCCGGTGACGACGAGCGCGACGCTCGATCGTCTCGTCGGCGCTCGGGTCCACCTCAAGTGCGAGCACCTTCAGCGAGGCGGGGCGTTCAAGGCTCGAGGCGCGATCAACGCTGTCTTCGCCCTCGACCGCGAGACCGCCGAGCGGGGCGTCGCGGCCCATTCATCGGGCAACCACGGGGCCGCGCTGGCGCTCGCCGCCGCGGCACGCGGTCTTCGGTGTTGGGTGGTCATGCCGTCCAACGCGCCGGCGGCCAAACTCGCCGCCACCCGGAGCTACGGCGCCGACGTCGTGCTGTGTGAGCCGACGCTGGACGCGCGCCGAGCGTCGCTCCACGAGGTGCTGGTCCGCACCGGCGCCACCGAGATCCATCCCTATGACCATCCCCACGTGATCGCCGGGCAGGGAACCGCTGCGCTCGAGTTGCTGACCGATGTCCCCGCTATCGGCGCGATCGTGGCGCCGGTCAGCGGCGGCGGCCTCCTCAGCGGCACTGCCATCGCCGCGCACGGCCTGAATTCCTCGATCGCCATCATTGGTGCCGAGCCCGAGGGCGTCGACGATGCGGCCCGCTCACTGGCGACGGGCCGCCGACAACGACTCGACGGCGGCACATCGATTGCCGATGGGCTCCTCGCTGAGCTGAGCGACCGCACGTTCGACATCCTCGTCGACCACGGAGCGAGCGTCGTGACGGTGAGCGACGACGAGATCGTCGCCGCCATGCGCCTCCTGTTCGAACGGGCCAAACAGGTCGTCGAGCCAAGCGGCGCTGCCGGGGTCGCCGCGCTCTTGGCCATGGCCGCACGCGGCGACGAGCTGCCCCCCGATGTCGGAGTCGTCCTGTCGGGCGGCAACGTCGACCTCGACACCTTGCCCTTCGGAGGAGCCTCATGACCAGGACCGATGCCATCCCGCCTCACGGCTGGAGCGAGGACGAGATCGTCGCTCGCCTCGGCGAACTCGCAGCCGCCGACCTCGACACACGTGGGGGCCGTACCTGGGCGTACGTCTACGACCCCGGACGCGCCGATGTCGAACACATCGCGAACCGCGTGCTCGTCGAATTCCACGAGCACAACGCGCTCGACCCGACAGTGTTCCCGTCCCTGTTACACATCGAGAACGAAGTCGTCGGCATGGCTCGTGCCCACCTCGGTGGCGATGACGCTGTTGTCGGCAATTTCACGACAGGCGGGACCGAGTCGATCATGATGGCCGTCAAGGTGGCGCGCGACCGGCTTCGCGAACTGCGCCCCGACATTGACCGGCCGACGATCGTGGTTCCCGTCACCGCCCACGCCGCATTCCACAAGGCGGCCCACTACCTGGGCCTGGACGCGATTTCGGTGCCAGTGGACACGGCGACCTGGAAAGCCGACGTTGACGGAGTCGCAGCCGCGTGCGATGACCGCACCGCCATGATCGTCGGCTCCGCGGTCTCCTATGCCCACGGGGTCATCGATCCCATCGCCGAGCTCGGCCGCCTGGCGATCGAACGAGGCACGCTCCTGCACGTTGACGGCTGCATCGGTGGATTCGTCCTGCCATACTTCCGGCGACTCGGCCGCGACGTCACTGACTTCGACTTCTCGGTCCCGGGGGTGACGTCGATCTCGATGGACTTCCACAAGTACGCCTACGCTCCAAAGGGCTCGTCGGTCGTGCTCTACCGAGACGCTTCACTACGACGCCACCAGCTCTATGCGAAAGCAGCATGGACCGGATACACCGTCATCAACACCACGTTTCAGAGCACCAAGTCAGGCGGAGCGCTCGCCGCGACTTGGGCGGTCCTTCGCTACCTCGGCGACGACGGCTACCTCGAGATCGCCGAGCGCACCCTGGCCGCGGTCGACGCGATCCGAGCCGGTATCGAACAGCTCGCCGACCTCGACGTGATGGGCGACCCGGAGTCGAACCTGATCGCGCTCACCAGCGACACCGTCAACGTCTTCGACATCGTGGACGAGATGCGCTCCCGCGACTGGTACGTCCAGCCTCAACTGGGGTTCGCCGGCAGCCGCGAGAACATTCATCTCTCCGTCGGCGGCGCCAGTCTCGCGCTCGTCCCATCACTGCTCGATGATCTCGCATCGTCGTGCGCCGCAGCGCGGGAGCATCCGACAGCGGCCGTCGATGACGAGCTCGTCGCGCTCCTCGATTCGATCGACCCCACCTCACTCGACGGCGACGCGTTCGACCTCCTGCTCGCCGGCGCCGGCATCGCCGCCTCGCCCGGCACCGCCCCGGACCTACCCACCCGGACCGCCGGCATCAACGCCATCCTCAACGTCTGCCCGCCCGAACTCGCCGAACGCGTCCTCGTCGAATACTTCAACCGTCTGTACGTTCCGCGAGCCACCGGGGAACCCTGACAGGAATTGTCGTACCCTCACTACCGGCTACGAGATCGACCAGATCGCGTTCACCGGAGGCTGACGGGCACTGAGCGGGTCGTGCTGTCGGACATCGACAGCCTTTCAGAACTCGACAATCGCCAGCGTCGCCCTTCGGAGTTCGACCTTGCCAGTCGGCAGACCGGGGCCTCCGGACTCAGTGAATCGCGCCGACGACGTGCGTCAAAGACCGCGCCTCCCGCCAGGTCCGATCGGCGATGATCTCGGCGAGTGTGGAAATCTCGGTCTCTTCAGGCGTGCGTCCACCGAGATCCAGCCCGATGGAGCGTGCAGCCGGGCCAACTGCTCGGTGTTGGCCCCGGCCTCGAGCACGAGCCCGACACGTTCCGCATGGGTCCGCCTGCTCCCCATGGCGCCGAGGTAGCCGACCTCGGAATGAAACGCCTCCATGATCGCGGGGATGTCGGACTTGTGGTCGTGCGTCAGCACGCAGATCGCGTCGCGCTCGCTCAGCGGCGGGTCGATGCGTTGGAGCAGACGGCGCGGCCACTCGACGACGACCTCGTTCGCGGCCGGAAAGCGACGCGGGGTCGCGAACGCCTCGCGGGCA
>JBBQLA010000214.1:0-5284 GCA_038327485.1 Acidimicrobiales bacterium | reverse complement strand
CCGCAGACCGATGAACTCAAGGCGAAGCATCGTGACGAGCCGCGGATCGAGTGGCTCGGCCGAATCGACGACGACGAACGCGACCGACGCATGGCGGCAGCAGACGTGTTCTGCGCCCCGTCGATCGGCGGGGAATCCTTCGGGGTCATCCTGTTGGAGGCCATGGCGGCGGGTGCGCCGGTGGTGGCCGGCGACATCGAGGGCTATCGGGGCGTGGCGGGGCCGTTGGACGGCCGCCCTGCGGCGGGGCTGCTCAGCGCCCCCGGCGATTCGGCCGCGCTCGGCGCGGCGCTGCGGCGGGTGTTGGACGACTCCGAGGTGGCCGACGAGCTCCGTCGCGAGGGTCGGTTGCGGGCCGATCGATTCAGCATGTCCGCCCTGACCGACGCCTATCTCGGGCTCTACTCCGCCGTATCCGGGGTGCCCGTCCCGTAGGCTGAGTTCGCAAGGCCCACCGAGGCAAGACCAACCGAGGAGACCAGACATGGTTGCAGTGCTGATCATCGTGGGCATCGTGGTGGTGCTCGGCATCGCCGTGGCAGCCATCTACAACGGCCTCGTGGCGGTCAAGAATCGCGTCGAGAACGCCTACGCCCAGATCGACGTGGAGTTGACTCGCCGTCACGACCTGATCCCCAACCTCGTCGAGACGGTGAAGGGCTACGCCACGCACGAGAAGGACACGCTCGAGGCAGTCACCGCCGCCCGCAACATGGCCACCCAGGCCAAGGGCCCCGCTGATCAGGCCCAGGCGGAGAACGTGCTGTCCGGTGCTCTCAAGTCCCTGTTCGCCGTGTCCGAGGCCTACCCCGACCTCAAGGCGAACCAAGGCTTCCAGCAGCTGCAGAGCGAGCTGGCCACCACCGAGGACCGCATCAGCCATTCCCGGGCGTATTACAACGACAACGTCCGCATCTACAACGAGAAGATCCAGAAATTCCCCACCGTGGTCCTGGCCGGCATGTTGCACTACGAGAAGTCCGAGTACTTCGAGGCTGACGACACCCAACGCCAGAACGTCGAGGTGAAGTTCGACTGATGGCGATCGCCACCGACAAGTCCACTCCCGACAAGTCCACGCCCGACACCGAGATCGCAGTGCCGACCGAAGCCGAAGCCCGCGCCGCCGCCAACCGTCGGGCCGTGACCCGAATCGTGTGGATGTCGTCCATCCTGTGGTTCGCTGTGCCGCTCGTCGTCATCGGCGTCGCGCTCGCCTTCGTCAACATCGTGTTGGCCGTGATCGTGGCCGTCGTGGTCAGCGCGGCGGTCGGGATCGGCCGAACGATGTTGATCAAGTCCAGTGCCAACGCTGTGCTGCGGGAGAGCTTCGGGGGTCAGCCGGCGTCACCCCAGAACCACGCTCGACTGGTCAACCTCGTGGAGGGGTTGTGCATCGGATCGGGGATCGAGGCGCCCGAGGTGTTGGTGATCGATGATCCCGGCGCCAACCTCGCCACCTTCGGGGCTGGCAGCGAGTCGGTGATGTTGGCCACGACCGGCCTGTTGGAGTCGCTCGGTCGCGTCGAGCTCGAAGGCGTGGTGGCCGAGGGGTTGGGCCGCATCGACCAGGCCGACGCCGAGTTGGCCGGAACCGTTGCGGCGTTCGTTCTGCGCTCAGCGCTCCGCTCCGGCCCGTCACGCAACGAGGGTGAAACGGCGCGGGTGTCGTCGAGAGCAGCGTCGACCGCGGCCGCGGCGTTCGCGGACGACCGGCACTTTGTCGCCGATCTCGACGCCGTATCGGTGACACGATTTCCGCCGGGTCTGCGTACTGCGCTGGTCAAGATGGCCGCCACCGGCACCTCGGTGGCATCGGCCACCTACGGCACTGCACTGTGCTGGATGTGCGATCCGCTCGGCGCCCCGCCCGATGACACGGCCCGACGTCTGGTCGAGTTGGTGACACAACATCCGTCGATGACCCTCCGCATCGATCTGATGGCCGAGCTCTAGGCTCATTCGTCGAACCACAGGAACCCCCCCGGTTCCGGAAGGACGATTGGTGGGCATGAAGTTCACACAACGCACTCGATGGGTGTCCGTCGCGGCCCTGTTCCTGTCGATCACGCTTGCAGCGGGAGCCTGCAGCAACGATGACGTGGCCAAGACGCCACCCAAGAAGACCACCACGACGATGGCTACGACAACGACCACGGCAGCGCCGACGACCACCGTGGCGCCTCCCGCCACCGCTCCGCTGACCGGGCTCGCTCCGCCCGATCCTTCGTTGATGGGCCGACCCGCCCTGGCGGTCAAGATCGACAACTCGCCCGAGGCGATCCCGCAGACCGGCATCAACAAGGCCGACATCGTTTTCGAGATCAAGGTCGAGGGCATCAGTCGACTCATGGCGGTCTTCCACAGCCAGGACGCCGACAAGCTCGGCCCAACGCGCTCGGCGAGGTACTCCGATCCCGACATCCTGGGGCTGTTCGTCAAGCCTCTCTTCGGTTGGTCCGGTGCGAATGATGGCGTGATCAAAGCAGTCCAGGACTCGCCATGGATCGTGAATGTGAATTGGGGTGTCGGCGGCAACGACCGGTACTTCCGGACCAAGGACAAGGCCGCGCCGCACAACCTCTTCACGAAGACCCAGAACCTCTACGCCCTCGCCCAGCCGGGCCAGCCTGCCCCGACGCCGATTTTCGACTACCTGGCCGCAGGTGAGGCGAACCCGGGCTCGTCGCCGCTGCCAGGATTCTCCGAGCAGATCTTGGCCACCGACTCGAAGTGGGCCTACGACCCGGCGCTCAAGCAGTACGTGCGCTGGCAGTACGGCAAGGTCGACAAGACGGTCGATGACGGCCAGGTCCGCGCCGACAACGTGGTCATCCTGCAGATTCCCTACACCGGTGGGGCCAAGGCACCGATCGCCATCACGCTCGGGTCGGGCACTGCGTGGGTGAACACCGGGGGAACCATCGTGCAGGGCACCTGGACCCGCGACGATCGCACCAAGCGATTCGAGCTCAAGGGTGCCAACGGTGAGCCGTTGAAGGTCGCACCGGGCCGCACCTGGGTCGAGTTACTGGAGAACCCGCCGGCTCCGATGGACGCGGGAACCGCTTCGGGCCTGTTGGCGTCGCCTCGTTAGACTGGCTGCCATGAGTAACGCCGCGCACGAAACGGGCACCATTCGCATCAAACGGGGGCTCGCGGAGATGCTCAAGGGTGGCGTCATCATGGACGTCGTCAACGGCGAACAGGCCCGCATTGCCGAGGACGCCGGCGCCTGCGCGGTCATGGCGCTCGAGCGTGTGCCGGCCGACATCCGTCGCGACGGCGGTGTCGCCCGCATGAGCGATCCCGAGATGATCGAGGGAATCAAGGCGGCGGTGTCGATTCCAGTGATGGCCAAGGCCCGCATCGGTCACTTCGTCGAGGCGCAGATCCTCGAGGCGCTCGGTGTCGACTACGTCGACGAGTCCGAGGTGTTGACCCCGGCCGACGAGGCCCATCACATCGACAAGTTCGCGTTCACTGTGCCGTTTGTCTGCGGCGCTACCAACCTCGGCGAGGCGCTGCGACGCATCAGCGAGGGAGCGTGCCTGATCCGCTCCAAGGGCGAAGCCGGCACCGGCAACATCGTGGAAGCGGTGCGCCACCTGCGGTCGATCCTGGGCGACGTTCGAAAGATCGGCCAGGCCGACTCGGCGGAGTTGTTCGAGTGGGCGAAGCGTCTGCAGGCCCCGCTTCCGCTGGTCCAGGAGTTGGCCGAGACCGGCACCCTGCCTGTTCCGCTGTTCTGCGCCGGTGGCATCGCCACTCCGGCTGACGCTGCGCTGGCCATGCAGCTCGGCGCCCAGTCGGTGTTCGTGGGCTCGGGCATCTTCAAGTCCGACGACCCGGCGCCGCGCGCCAAGGCCATCGTCGAGGCGACCACGCACTTCCGTGACGCTCAGATCCTGGCCAAGGTCAGCCGGGGCCTCGGCGCCCCCATGACCGGGATCGGGATGGACGAGATCAACGTGACCTTCGCCGATCGGGGCTGGTAGCTCAGCTCGGTGCCGACCATCGGCGTGCTGGCCCTGCAAGGGGCGTTCAAGGAACACCTGGATACCCTCGCCGCGATCGGCGTCGAAGGGGTCGCGGTGCGCCTGCCGGAGGACCTGGACGGCGTCGCAGGCCTCATCATTCCCGGTGGTGAGAGCACCACGATGCGCAAGCTCATCGACCGCTGGGGACTCCGCCAGCCGATCCTGCGACTCGCGGAACGCGGCGCCCCGCTCTTCGGGACGTGCGCGGGCATGATCGTGCTGAGCCGCGAGATTGCGGGTGGCGAGGAGCCGGTGCTGCCGCTGCTCGACGTCACCGTGGAACGCAACGCGTTCGGGCGTCAGCTCGATTCGTTCGAGGCGGAGCTGCCCGTCCCGGTCCTCGGCGACACGTCCGTCCACGCGGTGTTCATTCGCGCGCCGGTCATCGAACGTACGGGGCCGGACGTGGACATCCTGGCGCGCCTCGAGGATGGCCGCGTGGTGGCGGTTCGCGAGCGGAACATCATCGCGACCTCGTTCCACCCGGAGCTTGCCGGCGAGACGCGCTTCCATCGCCTCGTCGCAACGATGGCCTCGGAGCACGACGATCCGCGCGAGGGCGCCGGTCGGCGGCCGCATCCCACGCGTCGCTCACGGCAGGACGCATGACGAGCCCCGGATTCTGCGGTCGAAGGGCCCGGCGCGGGATTCCTGCCCTCGCCACCGGCCGCGCCCACGAGCGCACGCTTGCTCGCTAGCCGCGCGAGCGCTTGGTGAGCGGACGGTCGGGCAAAGTCCGCGTCGCGCGCCTGACCGATCTGGCGGCGCTCGGCGAACTGTCCCGGCTGTGCCAGAGCGACCAGGCCGACACCCGCTCGCTGGGCCTGCCCGTCAATGGCCCGCCCATCGGCATGTTCAGCCTGTTCCGGCTGCCGCTTGGGGCGTTCCGGCCGCACGACCTCCTGTACGTGTACGAGGAGGACGGTCGCCTGGCCGGCCTCCTGCGCGTGGAGCGCGAGACGCACCGCGATGAGTGGACGATCGTGGAGCTCGATGGGATCGGCAGTCAGGATGCGGGCGACATCCGGTTCCGGCTGGTCCAGCATCTCCTGCGCGACGGCCCACGGCGCGGCGCGATGCGGTTCCACGTCGCGTGTGCCGATGCCGACGGCAACGTGGAATTGTTCATGCAGGCGGGCTTCGCCCGGTACGGCGACGAGATGGTCCTGTTCCGCTCGTCGGAGACGCCCCTGCCGGACCCGATGACCGACGACGAGGCGCAGGCGTGCGGCATCCGCCCGACA
>JBBQLA010000213.1:0-5299 GCA_038327485.1 Acidimicrobiales bacterium | reverse complement strand
GCCCCAAGGGTGGCCCGGGCATGCGCGAGATGCTGGCCATCACCGGAGCGCTCAAAGGCGTCGGTCGGGGAGGAGACACAGCGCTCATCACCGACGGTCGTTTCTCCGGCGGCACCCACGGGTTCTGTGTGGGCCACGTTGCCCCCGAGGCGGTCGACGGCGGACCGATCGCCTTCGTCGCCGATGGCGACCGGATCACCATCGACGCGCGCGGTCACACCATCGACCTGCACGTCGACGAGGCCACGTTGGCTGAGCGCCGCCTCGAGTGGAAAGTGCCCGAGCCCCGCTACACCTCGGGCGTGCTGGCCAAGTACGCCCGCCTCGCCCAGGGCGCCGAGAAGGGCGCGATCACCCAAGCGTGAGCGTGCCATCCGATCCGGATCGTCGTGTCGCTCGAGTGGGTTCGGGAGACACGGCGGGCGCGTGGGCGGCGGCTGCCGTCGTGTTGGCGTTGGGCGCCCTGGCGTTCGGTCTCTACGGCCAGATTCGGGCCGCTGACCTCGAGGACCGGGTCACTCAACTCGAAGTGCAGCGGCGCGCCGCTCCGACCTTCGAGGTGACGACCACGCTCGCTCCCATTGCCCGGGTCGGGTCGACCACCCCAGGAGTCGACGCCAGTGGTGCCGTCGCCGAGTCGACCCGCTCGGGTATTCGTCAAGCGTTCCAGTCGGCCTACAGCGCAGGAACCCCCGCTGACCAGAGACTGTCGGCGATCGACGACCCCGAGGGAGTCGAGGCGGCGCTCAAGACGGCACTGGCCGGTCCGTTCGGACAGCAGGCGTCAGGCATTTCGGTGGTCGTCAACGACATCACGATGGTCAGCGAGATCTCGGCTCAGGTCAAGTATTCGATCCTGGTGGCGGGGCAACCCCAATATGCCGATCGTGTCGGTGCCGCCGTCTACTTCAAGGGATCGTGGCGGGTGAGTCGGGCCACCTTCTGCACCGACCTCGCAACCGTCGGCGCGAGGTGCACCGGCTCGTGACCGCGACCAGCACGGCTCCGGCCGATGCAACCTCGACTGGTGGACCGCCGACGAAGCGACCGGGTCACGTTCCCGCGCTCGACGGCTACCGAGGGCTCGGCCTCATCGGCATGCTCTGCTACCACGCTGGTGCCCACTGGGCTCAAGGTGCGATCTTCACCATCTCGACCTTCTTCACCTTGTCGGGCTTTCTGATCACCACGCTGCTCATCAACGAGCGATCGACCAAGGGTCTCGTCGACATCAAGCAGTTCTGGATCCGTCGCTTCCGCCGACTACTGCCCGCTGCAGTGGTAGTTCTCGGATTCATCGTGCTGTTCGGTGTGACATTCGCGGACGAGACCCAACGTGCGTCGCTGAGGGGCGATCTGTTCGCGGCATTGGGCTACGTGGCGAACTGGCGATTCGTCTTCTCAGGGACGGCCTACCTCAACTCGGTGTCGACGCCGTCGCCGGTCCTGCACTTCTGGAGCCTGGCGATCGAGGAGCAGTTCTATCTGGTCTTCCCGCTGATCGTCATTGCTCTCGTCGGCCGAAGGAAGCGTCACGCTTCGCGTGGAGTCGACGATCACACCTTCCGGTTGCGACTGGGCATCGGATTGGCGGCCCTGACCGCGATGTCGATCGCCATTCCGTTCGTCGTGTCGATGTCTCAGGACCGCGTGTACCTCGGTACCGACACCCGTGCAGCCGAGATCCTGATGGGCTGCCTGCTGGCCGTGCTGATGTCGGGCCATCGCCTGGGTGACCCGATGCCCGACGGGCCGATTCGTCGGACGCTCACCGTGATCGGCCCCATCGCTCTCGTGGGTGGCGTGTTCTTGTGGGTGAGCACACCGAAGACGGCAGCCTGGATCTACGAGGGCGGATTCGCCATGTACTCGGTGCTGTCGTGCGTGCTGGTGGCAGCGTCGCTCGACGCCCGCAACCCCGTGGGCATCGTGTTCAGCCGGAAGGTCCTGGTGTGGCTGGGCCAGCGCTCCTACGGCATCTACCTCATCCACTTCCCTCTGTTCATGGTGATCAACTCCAGCCGGACCGGGCTCAGCTTCTGGCCGTTGCTGGCCGTACGGGTGGCCTGTTCCGTCGGCCTCGCCGCCCTGTCGTACACCTATCTGGAGGAGCCCCTGCGGCGCGGCCGACCGGTGCTCGGCCAACCATTGTGGAAGCTGGCTCCGGCCTTCATGGTGATCGTCGTGGTGGCGGCAGTCCTCACGACGACCAACGTCTCGACCGGCACGCTGCAGACCGTGTCGGCCAATCCCGATGCACTGCGGATCGGGTCGACCGGCGCCGTGGATCAGACCCCGGTCGTACCCGCCGATGGGGCCGCCCAAGGGGCGACCGCGGTCGTCACGCCCACCACCACGGAGGTGCCGTCGGTCGAGACCACCACCAGCCTGGCCCCGCCGGGCGGGTTGATCCCCAAACCAATTCGCAAACCGGCCCGCAAGCTCCGGATGCTCATCGTCGGCGACTCCTCGGCGTTGTTCCTGGGGTTCGCGCTCGACGGTTGGAACGGCACCCACAAGATCTTCGACATCGCTGACTACGGGTTGATGGGATGCGGATTGGTCACCGGCGGCACCGAGGTGGCAGGCGGCGTCGAGCGCGGTTTCGACCCGTCGTGCGCGCAGTGGAAGACCAAGTGGGCCGCGGCACTGGTCGAATCGAAGCCCGATCTCATCGTGATGGCCGGGTCGTTCCACGACGTGACCGACCGTCGGCTGACCGCCGACGGACCGCTCGAACACATCGGCGAGCCGGCCTACGACGCCCGGCTGCTCGCTACCTATCGCGAGCTGGTTGACCTGATGTCCAGCCCGGGTGTGCCCATCCTGTGGCTCGACAATCCGCCGGTGCGTGAGGGTCAGAACCATCCCGACCAAGACGTCAACACGCCGGCCAACGACCCGCAACGCATGATCCAGGCGAATCAGCTCGTGGCGAAAGTGGCGGCCGAACGTCCTCTGGTCCACGTCGTGCCCTACGCCAGCTTCTTTCTCACCTGGCCTGGCGGACCCCTCGATCCGAAGCTGCGTCAGGACGGGTTGCACGTCGACTACGACGGGCGGGCCATCGTGTCGGGATGGCTCGGCCCCGAGCTGCTCGACGCGTACTGGCAGGCCGTCGGCCGGTAGCGGCCTCGTCGCCCGAATCGACTGCCCCAGAACTTCCCAGCTCGTTCATCTGGCGTTCACCCGTGTCACCCTGAACGGCCACCGGCCATTCGTAGGGTCCTCATCGGGAAGCACCTTCCCACGTCATCTTGACCAGCCAGGAGGGCTGAACCTTGTCACACCCCCGTCGCCACGTTGCGTGGTTCCTTGCCGTGCTCTCTGTCCTCGGACTCGTCGCTTCCGCCTGTGGAAGCGACACTGCCACCTCGACCGACACCGGCAGCACCACCACCACCGCCGCAGCGGGTATCAAGGTCGACTACGCCAAGCTGGCCGGCACGCTCAACGGTTCCGGCTCGTCCTTCCAGGACCCGCTCGAGCAGACCGTGGTCGGCGCCTTCCAGAAGAAGGCCCCCGGCGTGAAGGTCAACTACGCGAAGTCCGGCTCCAAGGCCGGCAAGGCCGATCTGGCCGGCAACACCGTGCAATTCGCCGGAACCGACAGCCTGATCAAGGACGCGGAGAAGGCCGGCTACACCGGCGGCGAGGTCCTGTACTTCCCCATCGGGGCGTCGCCCATCTCCGTGTCCTACCACCTCACCGGCGTCAAGACCCTGAACCTCACCGCAGATGTGCTCGCAGGGATCTTCCAGGGCGAGATCACGCAGTGGGATGATGCCAAGATCAAAGCCGACAACGCCGATGCCAAGCTCCCCGCGACGACGATCGCCGTGGTGCACCGTTCCGATGGCTCGGGCACCACATCGAACTTCACCAAGTACCTGAAGGCCGCAGCGCCGTCGGTCTGGAAGCTTGATTCGGGCGACACGGTCAACTGGCCGACCACGACCCAGGGCGCTGAGAAGAACAGTGGGGTCGCGACACTCATCAAGTCGACCGACGGCGCCATCGGCTACGTCGACCTTGCCGACTCGGTGTCCGCCGGTCTCGATCGGGCATTGGTGAAGAACGCCGATGGCAAGTTCGTCGAAGCCAAGCTCCCCGGTGCCGTCGCCGCCCTTGCCGGGGCCAAGATCAATGCCGATCTGACCTACGACCCGCTCAACGCTGCAGGTGCGGAGTCGTACCCGATCACCTCGCCGACGTGGATCATCGCCTACGCCAAGCAGCCCAATGCGGCCACGGCTGAGGCCCTCAAGGGCTACCTCAACTTCATGCTCACCGAGGGCCAGACGCTGGCCCCGTCGGTCGGCTACGCCTCGCTGCCCACCGCGCTGCAGGAGAAGGCCATCGCTCAGCTCGACAAGATTGCCGCCTGAGCACGTGACTGATGTGAGTCTTCGACCGCTCGACCCCGACGAACTGGTCGGGGACGGGCGGTCGGCTCGCGCCGACCGAGCCTTCGAGCTGGCGACCAAGGGCGCCGGATTCATCGTGTTGGTGGTGCTGGCCGCAATCGCGGTCAGCACCACTGTTCGGGCTTGGCCGGCGTTCAAGCAGGAGGGTCTCGGCTTCATCTTCAGTGACGACTGGAGTCAGTCGAGTCATCACTTCGGGGCGTTGTCGCTCATCTACGGCACGTTGGTGTTGTCGGCGATCGCGCTCATCGTTGCCGTGCCGCTCAGCGTGGGCATTGCGTTGTTCATCACCGAGATGTCTCCCCGACGAGTGAAGACCGGGGTGACCACAGCGATGGACATCCTCGCCGCCGTGCCGTCAGTGGTGTTCGGCCTCTGGGCATTCAAGATCCTTCGCCCCGGCCTGAAAGGGTTCTACAACTCCATCGCCGACGCGGTCTCGGGCATCCCCGTGCTCAACAAGGTCTTCGGGCCGAGCCTGTCGGGAGCCAGCTTCATGACTGCCGGCGTGATCGTCGGGCTGATGATCACCCCGATCATCACGTCGCTGCTGCGAGAGGTGTTCACCACCGTTCCGACCAACGACAAGAACGGAGCGCTGGCGCTCGGTGCGACCCGCCTCGAGATGATCCGTGGCGTGATCTTTCCCCACTCGACCGGCGGCATGGTCGGCGCCGTGATGATCGGCCTCGGTCGCGCCATGGGCGAGACGATCGCGGTGGCCCTGGTCATTGGCGCCAGCCCCCAGATCACCTCCAACCTGTTCGCTCAGGGTGAGGCGATGCCCTCGATCATCGCCCGCAATTTGAACGAGGCCGACGGGATCGAGCGGTCCGCGCTCATCGGGCTGGGCGTGGCCCTGTTCGCGCTCA
>JBBQLA010000212.1:0-5311 GCA_038327485.1 Acidimicrobiales bacterium | reverse complement strand
ACACGGTGACGGGATCGCCCGGTCGGATCCGTAACACCCGCGCCGCGTGGTGATGATCGGGTTCGGACAACACCGGCGTCGAGACCGACTCGACGAAGAACAGCGGTGGACCGGTGGGGACCCCCACGTCAGCGGAAAGCTGAGCGGATCTTGGACAACAGACCGTGGTCGATCCGGGCGATCTCCTCGCCGCGCAGCTCGGCGAACTGCTCGAGCAGGGCCTCCTGTTCAGCCGTGAGTTCCTGCGGGGTGGCCACGACGACCTGCACGAGCAGATCACCCCGGCTGTTGCCGTGGGGCACCCCTCGACGGCGAAGTCGGAACACCCGTCCCGATTCGGTGCCTCGGGGGATCACGAAGTCCTCGGCACCATCGAGGGTCTCGTAGGCCAAGTGATGGCCGAGCGCGGCCTGCGTCATGGTGATCGGGAGCTCGTGGATGAGATCGAAACCCTGCCGCACGAACCGGTCGTGGGGCTTGACGGCGATCTTCACGTACAGGTCACCGGGGTGACCGCCACGGCGACCGACCGCTCCCCGACCGGTCAGCCGGAGGACCGATCCGTTGTCGACACCTGCGGGCACGCTCACGATGTAGCTGCGTTCGGTGACCTCGCGGCCTTCGCCCCGACATGTGGGGCACGCCTCGGTCACGACGCGACCCTCGCCGGAGCAGCGACGACACACCGTCGCCTGCACGACCTGACCCAACAGCGTCTGACGGACGGTGCGTTGTTGGCCGCTGCCACCGCAGTCGGGACAAGCCTGCACCTCGGCGCCGGGCGCCGCCCCCGAGCCGGAGCAATCCGGACACGACACCGCAGTGCGAATGGTCACCTCGTGCTCGCAGCCGAAGACCGCCTCGGTGAACTCGAGATTCGCAGTGACCTCGAGTTCTTCACCACGGGGCGGGCCGGACTGCTGTCGACCGCCCGAGCCGCCGAAGGGCCCCTGCCCACCGAAGAACACATCGAACAGGTCGCCGAGCCCGCCCATGCCACCCTGGCCGAACGGATCGCCGAAGTTCACACCCTCTCCGTCGCCGAATCGGTCGTAGCGGGCCCGGGCCTCGGGGTCGGACAACACCTCGTAGGCCTTCGCCACTTCCTTGAACTTGGCCTCCGAGGTGGGGTCGTCAGGGTTGATGTCGGGATGGTGCTCGCGAGCGAGACGCCGATAGGACTTCTTGATCTCGTCGGCCGTGGCCGTGCGGGACACCTCGAGCAACTCGTAGTAGTCGGCCACCGATCAGCCCTCGGTCAGCAATCGGCTGAGACGCTCGCTCACGGTCGCCACCGCAGCCAGCGTCTCCGGGTAGTTCATTCGTGTCGGGCCCAAGACACCGATCGTACCGGCGTGCTCCCCGTCGATGAGAAAGGGGGCCACGACCACCGAGCACTCCGACAACGGCAAGACGCCATGCTCAGAGCCGATGGCCACAGTCAGCCCGCGATCCATCACGCCCTGGATCATGGAGACCACGGTGAGCTGCTGCTCGAGCAGCGCCAGCGCCTGCTGGAGGGTTTCGGACTCGGCGAACGCTCCGGCGATCCGCGAGGCGCCGTCGACGTAGACATGGAGTCCCTCTTCTTCGGCGGCCAGGCGGACGGCGGACAACGCGGCGATGGTGAGCGCATCGCGCTGCGCGTCGCCGGTGGGAGCGGCCTCGCCCAGGTCGAACAACGCTCGACCGATCACCTGCGCCGCCACCACCGACTGGATCGCTGCGAGATCGTCGGGAGTCGTCTCGACCGGCATCTCGATGGTCTTCTTCAGCACCGCTCCGCTCGACAGCACGACGACCACCAGCGACAACGCGGACGACAGGCTCACCAGTTGGATCGACCGGATGGTGGCGCGTTCGCCCTGCTCGCCCACGACCACCGCGGTGGTCGAGGTGAGGCGGGACAACAACCGGCCCGATTCGCGGAGCATGCCCTCGAGCTCGCCGTGGGCGTGAGAGAAGAACGCCCGCACCTGACGCACCTGGGCGGGACCCAACTCGCCCGGACCTCCCAAGGCGTCGACGAAGAAGCGATAGCCCTTCTCGGTGGGCACGCGCCCGGCGCTGGTGTGCGGTTGCACCAGGTAGCCCTCGCGCTCGAGCACGGTCATCTCGCTGCGAACCGTGGCCGGCGACACCGCCACGCCGGTCGATCCCACCACGTTGTTCGACCCGACCGGCTGCGCGGTCTCGATGTACTGCTGCACGACAGCGCGCAGAATGGCGGACTTCCGGTCGTCGAGCATGATTGGCACTCAGGATACGCGAGTGCCAACCGAACCGTTGGTCGTCGGCTATTCGTCGAGGCGGAGGGCCGAGATGAACGCTTCGGACGGGACTTCGACCCGGCCGAGGCTCTTCATTCGCTTCTTGCCGGCCTTCTGCTTCTCGAGCAGCTTTCGCTTGCGGCTGATGTCGCCGCCGTAGAGCTTGGCGGTCACGTCCTTGCGGTACGCCTTCACGGTCTGGCGGCTGAGGATCTTGCTCCCGATGGCAGCCTGGATCGGCACGTCGAACTGTTGACGAGGAATCAGCTCACGCAGCTTGTCGACCATCTTCTTTCCGTAGTCGTAGGACTTGTCACGGTGCACGATCGAGCTGAACGCGTCGACCGGTTCACCAGCGATCAGGATGTCCACCTTCACCAGGTTCGACGATTCGTAGCCGATGGGTTCGTAGTCGAGGCTGGCATACCCCTGGGTACGCGACTTCATCTGGTCGAAGAAGTCCATGACGACCTCGGCGAGCGGGATCTTGTAGTGCAGCTCCAGGCGTTCGGGCGACAGATACTCCATCTTGTCGAGCTCACCGCGGCGGTTCTGACACAGCTCCATGAGTGCGCCGGTGTAAGTCGACGGCGTGATGATGGCGATCTTGAGGTACGGCTCGAGGATCTGGGTGATCGACCCTGGGTCGGGCAGCTCAGAGGGGTTGTCGATGACGAACTCGGTGCCGTCGGTCTTGACCACCCGGTACTCCACCGAGGGCGCCGTGGCGATGAGGTTGAGGCCGTACTCGCGCTCAAGTCGCTCCCGAACGATCTCCATGTGCAGCAGCCCGAGGTAGCCGCATCGGAACCCGAAGCCCAATGCGCCCGAGGTCTCCGGTTCGTAGGTGAACGAGCTGTCGTCGAGACGGAGCTTCTCCAGCGACTCCCGCAGATCCTCGAACTCGTCGCCGTCGACCGGGTACAGCCCGCAGAACACCATGGGCTTGGGTTCGAGGTAGCCGTCGAGGGCCTCGGCCGCTGGTCGAGCGGCCTCGGTGACGGTCTCACCGGAGCGGGCCTCGCCCACGTCCTTGATCCCGGCGATCAGATAGCCGACCTCGCCGGGGCCGAGCGACGCGAATGGCGTCGGGATCGGACGGCGAGCCCCCACCTCTTCGGCGGGATGCACGATGTCCGCCTGCATGAACTTGATCTTGGTGCCGGTCTTGAGCGTGCCGTTCATCACCCGGACCGAGCTGATCACGCCGCGGTACTGGTCGAAGTGCGAGTCGAAGATCAGCGCTTGCAATGGCGCGGTGGCATCGCCGACCGGCGGCGGGATGCGCTCGACCACGGCATCGAGCAACTCGCGCACACCCTCGCCGGTCTTGGCCGAGATGCGCAGGATCTGCTCGGCGGGGATGCCCAACACCCGCTCGATCTCGCCGGCGTACCGGTCGGGGTCCGCGGCGGGGAGATCGATCTTGTTGAGGCACGCGACGATCTCGAGGTCGCTCTCGAGAGCCAGGTAGCAATTGGCCAGCGTCTGCGCCTCGATGCCCTGGCTGGCATCGACTACCAGGATCACGCCCTCGCAGGCTGCCAGCGAGCGCGACACCTCGTATCCGAAGTCGACGTGGCCGGGTGTGTCGATCAGGTTGATGACGTGGTCGCGGTAGTCGAGACGCACCGACTGCAACTTGATGGTGATGCCTCGCTCGCGTTCGAGGTCCATCGAATCGAGGTACTGGGCCCGCATGTCGCGGGGATCGACCGCCCCGCAGATCTCCAGCACGCGATCGGCCAGGGTCGACTTGCCGTGGTCGATGTGGGCGATGATGGACAGGTTGCGCAGGTGTTGGAGATCGGTCACGAGTGTTCCGGGAGCGGGGGTGAGCCCGCACAGCGTAGGTGAGGAGTCTCGGGACACCTCGCAGCCGCACCGTCGGCCCGACACGGATTGAGTGGGGCGCCGCTGGACCGATACACTTTCCGAGCCGTGCGCCTGAGCGCGCGCCCAGTCGTCTTCATCCAGAAAGAATCTTCGTGGCCAACATCAAGAGCCAGATCAAGCGAAACCTCACCAACGAGAAGGCCCGTCTGCGCAACAAGGCCGTCCGCTCCGAGCTCAAGACCCGGCTCAAGGCTGCTCACACCGCTGCCACCACCGGTTCGGACGAACTCGAGGCCAAGACCCGCGCCGCCATCAGCAAGATCGATCGCGCCGCCGGCAAGGGCATCATTCACAAGAACGCCGCCGCCCGGAAGAAGTCGCGTCTCATCAAGGCGCTGGCCAAGGAATCTGCCGCAGCCGAGTAGTCAGCTGACGCTGATTCAGCGGCGTCGAGACAGGTTGGCCAGTCGGCCGACCAGCACTTCCATCACCGCTTCGGGTTCCACGGCGGTGAGGCCGCGTAGATCCACGTCCGCGGTCGCCAGCAGTGCGATGGCGCGCTTGGCCCCGTCCGAGCCCATCGACCGCGACGCCGTCAGCAACTTCTTCGCCGGGTAGGGCTTCATGCCCAGCAGCTCCGCCGCTTCGGCCTCACCCCGAACCCCTGAGCCGTCGAGGCGGAGAATCCCCTCGAAGTGGCTCTGCAGGGTGGCCATCAACTGCAGTGGATGACGACCCCCGCCGATCATCATGCGGCGAACAGTGCCGACCGCCTTGCCGACGTCGCCGGCGCTGATGGCGTCGGTGAGATCCCACGGTGGCACGCCACCCGCTGTGGACAGGAACGGCTCGACGTCAGCCACCTCGAGCCGTGTGCCCTTCGGGAATGACGACTCCAACAGGTCGATCAGACCGACGATCCGCGACATGTCCTCGCCCAGGTTGGCGACGATGGCCGATTCCGCCTGCGGCGTGATCTTGAGCGACGCGGAGCCCAGCCGTTCATGGATCCAGGCGCTCTGTTGCTTGCCCATCGAGGGCGCTGAGGTAGCAGTCACCACTCCGCCCGCTGCCTTCACGGCGTCGGACAACTTCTTGGCCAGCGGCTGCTTGTTCAGCCCCGACCCCTGTGGTCGCTCCCACACGATGACCAGGACCGTGGTGGGGTTCGGGTCGGCCAGGTAGCCCAGCAGCGACCCGAGCTC
>JBBQLA010000211.1:0-5319 GCA_038327485.1 Acidimicrobiales bacterium | reverse complement strand
GTGTAGGGCCGAACTGCGCGAACCACGTCGCCGGTCAGCGAAGCACGCGAGGTGGAGCCGTCGACCGATCCGCTGTCGATCAGCGCCGGATCCCACTCGACTTTCAGCGGCTCCGGCCCGACATACAGCGGGGACGGGAGTTGGAGAGCGACACGGCGGCGGGCACGCACGATCCCGAGCGGCGCGACCGATGAAACTTCGATGAGGAGCTGCTCGTAACGACCGCGTGCGATCGCCGGGCAACCGAGGCGACCGGCCCCTGGGGCTCCCACTCGATGCCAACCCGAGTCAGGCGATCCGGCCAATCGGACTTCGAGCGAGCTCGACCACCCTCGGATGGTCAGTTCGAGTCCTACGTCGCCGCCGACCACCGCGTCGGAGTCACACCGCAGCACCTCGAAACGGATGGCGGCGATGGCGAGGACCGGCCACAGCGCGCCCACCAATACGACGGCGCCCAACACCACCCAGGCCAGCCCAGCGATCTGCGGATCGGCCGATCTCGGCGCATTGAGTCCGGCGAGAGCGCAGACCGCAGCGAGCAGGATCCCGAACCCGGTCGGTCGGAAGCGAAGTCGGTGCGCCCGCTCGTTCATCGAGACCGCCCGATCACAACCTGGGCACCGCAACGGCAGTCAGGATCGTTCCGAGAATGGCGAACGCCGCGGCCAGATCAACCCGTCCGGCCACGCTGACACGGTGGGCGAAGGCGCTCTGATAGATCGCCTGCACGTCGTCGGGCGTGACGTAGTTCCGACCGCACACGACGGCGTGGGCCCGCGCCACAGCGAGCAGGCTGCTGGCGGCTCGGGGCGATGCGCCAACCGTGAGCTGCGGATGGTGACGAGTGGCGTCGGTCAGCTCGAGCAGGTACTCGACGACGGCCGGGTCGCAGTGGACCGATCGGATCTGCCAGATGGCCGACGCAACCTCGATGGGAGTGGTCACAGCCTCGAGACGACCGAGCGCGTCGTTGCCCCCGTGACCTGTGACGATCTCACGCTCCGCCTCGCGACCTGGCAGTCCCATCGACACCACCAGGGCAAACCGATCGAGTTGGCTCTCGGGAAGCGGAAAGGTGCCGATCTGACCGGCCGGGTTCTGCGTGGCGATGCAGAAGAACGGCGCGGGCAGGTGCCGGGTGGTGCCGTCGACGGTGACCTGGTGCTCCTCCATCGGCTCGAGCAGCGCGGACTGGGTGCGAGGCGAAGCACGGTTGACCTCATCGACCAGCAGGACGTTGGCGAAGACCGGGCCTTGGCGGAAGTCCCACTCGCCGGCAACCGGCTGAAAGATCGACGTGCCGACGATGTCGGACGGCAACAGATCCGGCGTGCACTGGACTCGGCCGAAGTGTCCCCCGATGGAAGCCGCCATGGACTTCGCCAGCAACGTCTTGCCGGTGCCAGGCAGGTCGGCCATCAGCAGGTGACCACCACCGAGCAACGCGGACAGGGCCAGTCGGACGACATCCGGCTTGCCTCGAATGACGGTGGAGACGGCGTGGTGCAAGCGAGCGGCCAGCTCGGACGGGTCGGTATCGCTCATAGGGAGGCTCAGCCTGACATGTCCTCGGGTGTCGGTGAGATGCAGGCCCAGCCTCGCTGCTCGAGTTCGAGCGCCAAGATCTCCGAGGCCACACTCGCCAGTGCGGGATCGCGACGTACTGGCGGGGCCTCGACCTCGACGTCGCCGGCGTTGAGGCGATCGATCAACTCGCTCGCCTCGTCGCGGGTGAATTTGCCGCCGGCCTGTCGCTGGGTGAGGCCGAGGCGATAGCGGGCCTCGCGCAACGTGCCGAGCCCCGCCGCCTCGAGCAGCGAGATGAGTTCGTCGACTTGCTTGTTGCTGGCCGGTGGACCTGATGCTTGACCGAAGGCCATGTGCGTTCCCCTGTCGAGATCGATGAGTCTCGAGCTTCCCACGAGCCTGTGACAGTCACGCTGACGACGACGGATCGTAGAGTCGACGAGGTGAACGAGATCGAGCTCCTCAAGGGTGTGTTGCACAAGACCGGCGACGTCGTCGCGGGTGTCCAGGCGGATCAGCTCGGATTGCCCACGCCGTGCACCGAGTTCGACGTCGAGGCGCTGAGAAACCACATCGTGGGTTGGATTCAGGTGTTCGAAGCCGGGTGCCACGACCGCACCTTCGACGGAGACCCGGGAGCCTACGAGTGCGGTGACGATCCGGCGGCCGACTTTCGCGCTGCGGCCAACAGTCTGGTGGCGGGTTGGGACGAGTTCGGGCTCGATCGCGACGTGTTGATCAGCAGCGGTTCGGCAATGCCGGGCACGATGGTGTTCAACATGACCGTCATGGAGTACTTGACCCACGGCTGGGACCTGGCGATCGCCACTGGACAACCGCTCCCGTACACCGACGACGAGGCGAACGAGGTCCTGCAGCGAGCCCGCGTCACCTTGCCGGCCGAGTACCAGGGTGAGGGCATGGCGTTCGGAGCGATCATCGCCACTCCCGACGACGCAGCACCCATCGAGCAACTCATGGGCTTCATGGGCCGACACGCCTGAGCTCAGGCGCCGATCCGCTCGTTGTAGTCGGCGATCGCCGCGTCGGCCTCGGATTGGGCCTTGCGCAGTGCCTCAGCGGGGCTGGCTTTGCCGGAGAGCATCGACGCGATCCCGTTGGAGATGGCGTTGCGAACCTCCTGGTACGGGCCAATGAGCGAACCGGACGTGGCGTCGTCGAGCGGACCCTGCTGCAACTGGTCCCAACCAACGGCGTACTCCGGTTGCTTGGCCCACAACGCAGTCACAGCCGGATCTTCGCTCACCGACACCCGAGTCGGGACCGAGCCCTTCTCGGTGTGCCAGGTCACCTGAGCATCCCGAGCCACGAGGAACTTGATCCACTGCCACGCCGCCGCCCGCTTCTCGAGCGATGACTTCTTCGAGATCCACAGTGACCCGTCGCCGATCGGCACCGCTCCGTTGGCGGTCAGACCGGGGAGTCGGGCGACGCCGATCTCGAGGTTCTTCCAGATACCGCTGTTGAGCGCCGCGTTGATCCGAGACAAGTTGGCGTTGCCCTCGATCGTCATCGCCGCTTGGTGGTTTCCGAGGGCCAGGAAGTGGTCGATGGTGGTCGGGTCACTCCCGATGTCGATGGCGAGGCCGGTGTCGACCATGTGCTTCCACCACGTCCAGATCGCCAATCCCTTGGGTGTGTCGATGGTGGACTTCGTGGCCCGAGCCTTCCGGCCGTTGCCGTTGTTCACCAACGTCTGTCCCGCCTTGGCGGCCCAGAACTCGAAGTAGTAGGGGGCGATCCTCAGCGACAAGCCGTGGGGCGTCGTGCCGGTGTCCACCAGTTGCTTCGACGCCTTCTCCACCTCGTCGAGGGTGGCCGGGGGCTTGTCCGGATCGAGCCCCGCCTTGCGGAAGTCGACCTTGTTGTAGAAGAGCGCCACGTTGCTCACGCTCCACGCCATGGACTGCAACAGGCCGCCCGACGTGTAGAACTCGAGCGATCGCTTGGAGAAGTCGGAGAGGTCGAACTTGTCGGCCGCCACGCAGTCGGCCACCGGGACGGTGCTCTTCGAATCGACCAGACGCTGGACGGTCGTGTCCTCCATCTGGGCGACGTCGGGGAGATCGCCGGTGGTCAGGCCGGCCTGCCACTTCTGCATCTCACCCGGGTAGTCCTGCTGCTGGACCAGCTTCACCCGCACCTTGGACTGCGAGTTGTTGAACTCGTCCGCGAGGGCCTGCAGGTTGGTGGCATCAGCTTCCGTCTGGATGTGCCAGAACGTCACCTCGACCGGCGCCGTGGCCTTTTTCAGCGCATCGAGGCCACACGCCGAGGCATCTGTGGTCTGCCGCGTCGCCGGGGAGCCGGCGTCGGTCGTCGAACCGCCCCCGCAGCCGGTGACGAGTAGCGCGACGGCGCCGAGGGTCGCTAGGAATCGAGTTGGCGTGCCGGCCATGTGGGCCTCCCTTGGGTTGCCATCGGTGTCACCGCAGTGTCGGACACGAACCGCCTGCCGGACAGGGCCTTCGGTCACTAAGCCGCGACAGCAGCCTGTGCTCATCCCTTCACCGCTCCCGCGGTGAGGCCGCGAATGAGCTGCTTCTGGAACACGATCAACAGGATCACCAGGGGAACAGCGGCGATCATCAGGCCCGCGAACACGACGTTGATCTGGTCGAACTGGGTCGAGCGGAGCTGCTTCACGCCGAGTTGGACAGTCCGGAGCTGGTCGTCCCGGGTGATGAGGAACGGCCACAGGTACTGGCTCCACGCCCCCAAGAACGCGAACACCGTGAGCGCAGCGATGCTGGGCCGGGTGAGCGGCATGGCGATGCGGACGAGGAAGCGGAGGTGGCCGTAGCCGTCGATCGCGGCGGCGTCGCGCAGCTCGATCGGCAGCGACAGGAACGCCTGGCGCATCACGAACGCACCAAAGCCGGTGGCCAGGAACGGGAGGGCCAGACCGAGGTAACTGTTGTACAGACCAAGGTTGCTGACCGTCCGAAGGTTGGTGACGATCGTGACCTCGAACGGCAGCATCAGCGTGCCGAGGAAGGCGACGAACAAGGTTCGCTTGAACGGGAAGCGGAGGTAGGCGAACGCGTAGGCGGCGAGCACCGACGTCACGACCTGGCCGACGACGATGAGAACGGTCATCACTGCGCTGTTGAGGAGGTACCGGCCCATGTGGCCGTCGGTCCAGGCCGTGCTGTACGCCTGCCACTGCGGGTCGAACGGGAACAGGCTGGGTGGGCGGCGCGTGATCTGATCGGCCCGGAGCAGCGAGTTCGTCGCGGTGATGTAGAAGGGGAAGAACAACAGCGCGGCGACCGAGACCAGCGCGGCGTACAGGAGGGTGCCGCGCAGCACCCGGCCCGACGCGACCGGCCGCTCGGCCTGCAGCCGGGGACGGGCCACCACCGCGTACACGGCTTCGCCCAACATCCATGTCGCCGGGACCGCGATCAGCAACCGGTTGTCACGCCCGGCCAGGAAGAACGGGACGAACCCGGTCGGCAGCGAGCCAGCCTGAACGCCGAGCCACAGCCGCTTGGCACCTCGCCCGGCGGCGGCGAAGTCCTCCTTCGAACGAAGGCCCATGTCGACGAGTCCCGCGACCGCCACCACGAGCATTGCGAACGCAACGACCAGTCCGAGCAGGATGGTGATCACTGCCGCTGTCCTTCGCCGTAGGTGACCCGCCGCTCGAGAAACGTCAGCTGGACCAGCGTGAGGGCGAGCGCCAGGAAGAACAACGCCACCGACAGCACCGCGGCCTTCCCGTAGTTCTGGCTCGTGCCCCGGGTCGACTCGACGATGAGCCAC
>JBBQLA010000210.1:0-5327 GCA_038327485.1 Acidimicrobiales bacterium | reverse complement strand
CTCCGAAACCGCGTGGGCCAGGGAATGTGCTGTGAGCTGTCGTCGCTGGCCGTGGCACCGTCGTCGCGGAGTTCAGGGATCATCGAGCACATCTACCGGGCCGGATGGCTGGCCGCGT
This sequence comes from Acidimicrobiales bacterium, assembly GCA_038327485.1. GTDB lineage: Bacteria > Actinomycetota > Acidimicrobiia > Acidimicrobiales > Microtrichaceae > JBBQLA01. Next base: position 5,209 of record JBBQLA010000210.1, on the reverse strand, counting down.
GGCGCGCCGGTGCGACGGACCTGGTGGCGCTCGTCGACGACTGGCTGCTCGAGGTGTTCACCGATGTCTATGGCCTGCCGTTCCGGCCCATCGGGCGGTCGCACTTCCACATGGGTGGTGACGTGATTCCGGTCGCCATGGCATTGCAGGGCCCTGCCTACGAGAACCTGGCGCTGACACGTCCGGCGTTCTGGGAGTGGACGCTCGAAGCGTGCACCGAGGAGGAGATGGTGGCGTGGGCGCTGCCGCCGGTCGGGGGCTCGCCTCACTCGTGAGGCCTGCGAATCATCGGTTGACTTTGTTTCGTCATCGCTAACCCCGTGGTGGTTGTTGCCGATGAGAAATGGTGCTCATCACGCGTGCGCAGCGGGGATTGCTGGCCTTTGCCGCCCTGTCCTTGACCGCGTTCGTGGTTTCGCCGGCCTCGGTTCGTCCGGCGGTCGTCCAGATATTCGGATGGACGGCGACGATCGCGGTGGTCCGCTCCACCCGACGGCTGCCTCGGACCGAGCGCGAGCCATGGGTGCTGCTGTCCGTCGCCGGGTTCGGCGCACTCACTGGTGGGATCACGCGATTCGTCCACGGACTGATTGTCGGGGAGGTGAAGCCGGTGCCGTCACCGGCCGACCTCCTGTGGGCTGTCGCCTACCTCTCGATCCTCGGCTGCGAGGTGTTGCTGATCCGTCGTCGCACCGCCCGCGGTGAACGCGGTCATCTGCTCGACGCTCTGCTCCCGACTGCGGGTATCGGACTCGCGCTGTGGGCGTTCCTCTTCGGCCCGTATCTGACCGGCCATCTGCACCCGCTCGACGAGCGTCTGGTCAACCTCTTCTTCCTCATCACGTCGATGGCGATTCTCGCTGCGACGCTCCGTCTCTCGGTCGGCCAAGGGGCGAAGCCGCCGGCGTATCACCTGTTGGCGGGAGCGGTCACCGTCCTGCTGCTGTCGGACTTCATGCAGGTCATCACGACGAGCAGAGGTTGGGACGCATCACTCAACCAATATCCGGCCATCCCGATCTTCGCACTCATGGCCCTGGCCGCAACGCACCCCTCGGCCGGCAACATCGCCGCCCGACCGGAGGGCGAGTTGGCCACGCTGACACGACGTCGTGTCGGGTTGCTCAGCGTCGCGCTGCTGATCTCTCCGGTGTTGCTGCTCTTCGATACGCTCGACTCGAGTGGCGGCCGGCACCCGTACCTCGTCATCGGCGGCTCGTCGCTGATGTCGTTGCTGGTACTCGCTCGAATCGTGCAGTTGGTTCGCGCTGAAGAGGCGTCTCGTGGACGGGAGCGCACCCTTCGACTCACCGGCGAGCAGCTCCTGCTGGCTTCGGGTGTCGACGAGATCATGTGGCTCGCATCCAACGGTGCCATGTCAATTCTCGGCGTCATCAATGCCCGCGTCTCGCTCATTCAACTCTCGGGGACTGACGAGGTCCGCCGATTCGGACCGCGCCTCACTCGCGACACTGTCGGCAGCCGATCGGACACGCCCGATCCGATCAGCGCCAAAGTCAACATGCTCGACCCGCGCATCGTGCCTGCACTGCGAGCCGTACGATCGACGATCCTGTTCGACCACCGCCCCGTCGACCTGTGGGGCGACGAGCAACTCGAACGAGTGATCCACATCCTGCCGGTCGCCTCGACCGACCGCATCCACGGCGTACTGGTCGTCTCCACCGACAAGGCGCTCCAGGTCGGTATCCGCGACTCACTCGAGACGATGGCCCGCGAGTGCGGCTTGGCCCTCCGTTCGCTCGAGGTGGCGGGACTCCTGGCGCGCCAGAGCGCAGAACGACGATTCGAGGCCCTCGTCGAGAATGCCAACGACATCGTCGCCGTGGCGTCGCAGTCCCAACGTCTGAGTTTCGTGAGTCCGGCCGCCACCCGGCTGCTCGGCTTCCCCGACCAGTTCCTGCTCGGTCGTGATCCGCTCGAGCTCGTACATCCTGAAGACCGGGCCCGGCTCACCAACATCGCGGATCTCCTCGATCAGACGACCGAGCTGCGCCTTCGGACCGTGACGGGCACCTTCCATTGGTTCGAGCTCCAGGTCCGCGACCTGTCAGGGACCGAGGAGATCGACGGGTTCGTCATCAATGCCCGCCACATCGGTGACCGCAAGCGGGCCGAGCGACTCCTGCAGCGCAGCGAGTCGCGGTTCCGGGCGCTGGTCCAACGGTCGAGTGACCTCGTGGCCGTCGTGTCGACCGATGGCGTGATCGAGTACATGAGCCCAGCGGTCGAGTCGATCCTCGGGCTTCCCGGTGAGCAGCTCGTCGGGGCCGGCTTGTTGTCGGTCTTCCGCAGCGATCAGCTCGCCGAGTACCTGCATCGCACCCAGGCTGACGTGTCGAGGATCGACACCCGCACCATCGAAGCCGAAGCGAGTGGGGTCAACGGTGATCGAGTCATCGAACTCACCGTGTCGGATCTGCGTGGCGAGCCGGGCATCGAGGGCATCGTGCTCAACGGGCGCGACGTGACCGAACGTCGCGGCCTCGAGACCTCATTGCGGCATCAGGCATTGCACGACGACCTGACCGGCCTGCCCAACCGCACACTTCTCATGGACCGTCTCGCCGAGGCGTTGGCCACGAAACCGGGGCTGCCCGTCGGTCTGCTGTTCCTCGACCTCGACGACTTCAAGGACATCAACGACAGTCTCGGTCACGAGGCCGGCGATCAGTTGTTGGCGACGGTGGCCGAACGTCTTGGCGGATCGGTTCGCTTCGGCGACCTCGCAGCCAGAATTGGAGGCGACGAGTTCGCCGTGCTGGTGTCCAGCGCGTTGGGCGAATCGTCGATCCTGGAGATCTGCGACCGCATCATGGAGTCATTGGCTCGTCCCATCGTGGTGGGCGGCCGCTCGGTGAGTACTCGGGTCAGCATCGGCGTGGCCTTGGACTTCGGCCGGGATCAGACCGCCGAAGTCCTCCTGCGCAACGCGGATGTGGCCATGTATCGAGCCAAGGAACGAGGCAAGGGCCGAGTCGAGATCTACGAGGAACACCTGCACGCGTCGGCGTTCCATCGTTTTGAGGTGCGGACCGAGTTGCACCGCGCCATCGAGGCCAACGAGTTGCGGGTCTACTACCAGCCGTTGGTGGAGCTCCCCTCCACTCGCATCATCGGCGCCGAGGCGCTGGTGCGCTGGCAGCACCCCTCGAAGGGCCTGCTGGGGCCGGTCGACTTCATCCCCGTGGCCGAAGCGACCGGGCTCATCCTCCCGCTTGGGCGATGGGTGATGGCCGAAGCAACCCGTCAGACCGCTGAATGGAATCGCAACGGCGCCGGTCTGCACATCGGAGTGAACGTGTCGGTTCGACAACTCGACCACGAACCGTTCCTGGCCGAGCTCGACGAGATCTTGGCGGTCTCTGGCCTGTCGCCGAAGGATCTGTGCGTCGAGATCACCGAGTCGGTCTTCGTGTCCGATCCCGAACGAGCTATCGCGCGGTTGACCCAATTGCGCGACCGCGGCATCAGCGTGGCCATCGATGACTTCGGCACCGGCTACTCGTCATTGGTGCAGGTGCAGGACTTCCCATTCGACGTGCTGAAGATCGACAAGAGCTTCGTCGACCGCGTCGGCGGTGAGCATCGCCAGGAAGGTGTCATCCGAACGATCATGCGACTGGGCGCGGATCTCGGTGTGATCACCGTGGCCGAGGGCATCGAGGACTACTCACAGCTGCAGGCGCTCATCGAGCTGGGCTGCGACCAGGGTCAGGGGTACTACTTCTCCAGGCCGGTCACCGCCGAGGCATTCGAAGCGTTGTTGGCGTCGTCGACGGAGCTGATGCCCCGCTAAGCGTTCATGTCCTTGACCTTCCTCCGGATGCTCAGGATCGCGTTGCCGCCCATCGCCACGATCAGGATCGCCAGCACGATGTAGGCAATGCGGGGCAGGTGCTTGCTGGCGAACGCGATGTACAGGTAGGGGGCCAGGAACGATCCGGCAGCCACCATGATCCAGCGAAACATGGCGGTGGCGCTGCGGTCGACGATCGACTGGGCGAGGCGCGCCGTGCTCAACCCGTAGGGCACCGCGGTCGCCAAGTCGATGAAGGCGAAGATCCAGATGTTGACGCGCTCGGTTCCCAACGTGCCCCACACGACGAGCCCGCGCCCGAGGGTGAACAGCACCACGCCGATGATCCACGCTCGCTCCAAGGTGACGCGACGCGTCGAACGAGGTTCAGGCTCGAGGGTCGGGTCCTTGGTCGGGGCACTCATGGCCCTTTTCACGCTACCGCCGAGGTCTCAAAGAAGGCGTGATTGCTCGTCCAGAATCGGGAGCACGACCTCGCGGGAAGCAGACGGCAGCCGGAACACGCACTCCGACACGCCGAGCGATTCGAAGTGCTCGATCTTCTCGGGAGTGGGGATCGATCCGAACGGGATGACCTCGATCTCCTCGGGATCGCGACCTGCCGCTTCCACCACGTCGCGGAGACGGGGGATGGACTCGGTCAGTCCTGAGCCGCCGATGGGGATCCACCCCGTGCCGTAGGTGGCGATGTGCTCGAACAGCTTCGGGCCGGCCCCACCGCCGATGAGCACCGGCACCGGGTGCTCGGGCTTGGGCCAGCTCCACGACGGACTGAAGTCGACGTGGTCGCCGTGGAACTCGGCGATGTCGTGATTCCACAATTCCTGCATCGCCATGACGTGTTCGCGACTCACATCGCGCCGGTCGGCCATGGACACGCCGTGATGGGCCATCTCGTCCTCGTTCCAACCGAAGCCGACGCCGAGCGAGAACCGACCCTGGGCGATCCGCTGCAACGTGGCGATGGCCTTGGCGGTCACGATCGGCTCGCGTTCGGCCGGCAGGAGCACGCCCGTGCCCAGTCGGATGGTGGTGGTGATCGCGGCGGCGGCCGCGAGGGTGATGAGCGGGTCGAGGCTGCGCTTGTATTCCTCGGCGAGCGTGTCCCCGCCGGTCGGCGGCGGGGTGACGCGCGAGGTGGGGATGTGGGTGTGTTCGGGGATCCACATCGAGCCGAAGCCGCGGGCCTCAGCCTCGATGGCGAGTTCGAGCGGATCCATCGACTGGTCGGTGGCGAAAATGGTCACTCCGTAGCGCACGGTGAGGGAGCGTAACGGCGCCGACGAGCAGATGTGACGGGTCGTCAGATTCGCGGTGAGGGGGGCCGGCCGGAAAGAATGTCTCCATGACTGGCATCTGTGACGGACG
>JBBQLA010000209.1:0-5351 GCA_038327485.1 Acidimicrobiales bacterium | reverse complement strand
GGCAGAATTCCGACGGCCTGCTCGGCTCAGGTCAGTACGGGAGCAGCACCGTGCCCGTCACTGCGCTCGGCATCAGTGCAGCCACGTCGGTCGCGACCGGGGGGTATCACAGCTGCGCGGCGTCGACCGCTGGCACCGTGAAGTGCTGGGGTGGCAACGGCTCCGGCCAGTTGGGCGACGGCACACTGACGGACAGCCTCACGCCGGTCGATGTCGCGGGGTTGTCTGGGGTCGCCGAGATCGAGGCTGGCTCCGCTCACACCTGCGCAGTCCTGGCGACTGGACTGGTGAAGTGCTGGGGATCGAACTTCGGGGGCGCGCTCGGCGACGGGACGAATACGAACCAGAGCGCCCCGGTCGGCGTCGTGGGACTGGTTGACGGCGCGCAGGTCGCTGCAAGAAACCACACCTGCGCCGTGACGGTCGTCGGGAGTGTGCGGTGTTGGGGTGCCAATCAGGCCGGTCAGCTCGGTGACAGCACCAGGATCAGCAGCAACGTCCCGATCATCGTTCCCGGTGTGGCCGGCGCTGGTCGGGTGACTGCGGGCGGCTCACACTCGTGCGCCACCGTGGCTGGCGGCACGGTCGAGTGCTGGGGTGACAACTCGTTCGGCCAGCTCGGAAGCGGTTGATGACCGGTGCCGCACGGTTCGACGCGGCACCGATCGACCCGAACTCCCAACGAGCTGAGAGGCTGAGGCGATGCGAAGCCTCGAGACTGCTGATGGGCCAATGGACGTGTTTGTTGCCGAGCCCGACGGAGCGCCCCGCGGCGGCGTCGTGGTCATCCAGGAGGCCTTCGGGCTGACCCCTCACATCCAGAGCATCTGCGCCCGCCTCGCTGACGCGCGGTGGCTGGCAGTGGCGCCCGCTCTGTTCCACCGCACCGGCTCACCCGTGCTCGGCTACGACGACCTCGGTGCAGTCGCTCCACACTTCCTCGCGATCACCGCCGACGGCATGGAGATGGACCTCGCCGCCGCGCTCGGCCTGCTTGATGAAGCCCGAGTGCCAGCCCATCGACGCGGCGTCGTCGGCTTCTGCATGGGCGGAACGATCGCGTTGTGGGCCGGCACCCACTTCGATCTCGGTGCCGCCGTGACCTTCTACGGCAGCGGCATCGAGAAGGGTCGTTTCGGACTCGCCCCACTGCGCGAGTTGGCACCGTCGCTCGGCTGCGCGTGGCAGGGGCACTTCGGAGACCTCGATACGGGCATCCCGGTCGAACAGGTTGAAGCACTGCGGCGAGCAGCGGACACCGCAACGGTCGACACGGAGCTGCACCGCTACGCCGAGGCAGCGCACGGTTTCAACTGCGATGAGCGCGACGCCTTCGAGCCTGCCTCAGCGGCGCTGGCATGGCGGCGCACGCTCGAATGGTTCGACGCTCATCTGGCGCCCGTCACGCAGTGAGGTGGATCACCCCGACGACGATCACGAACAACCCCTCGACCGGGATGGCGATCCTGCTGTAGCGCTCGGCCCAGCCGCGGTCGATGGTGGTGCCGATGATCCGCATCATGAACACGGCGACCGCCAGGAACAACACACCGGTCAACGCGTCGACCGAATGGTCCTGGCGGTCCAGATAGATCAGGAACGCTGCCAACGCCCACGACACCGCGCCGTAGTAGCAGCGGATCTCGGTCTTGCCCGCTGCGTTGAGCCACGTGAGGCCCAGCTGATCAGCGAACTCGGGACGCACGACGAACCCCGCGCCGAAACCGAAGAAGTAGATCGCCGCTCCGTACACGGCGACTTGCACATCAGTCATGTCTGGCAGCCTTGCGCGTTCAACCGACTCGAGGGAAGTGAGGAGCGCATGAGGCTGGCGAACGTGGGAGGGCGAGCGACGGTGCTCGTGGACGGCGGTGGGATCGACGTGGCGGGAGCCACCGACGGTCGGTTCGGGCCTGACATGCAGTCGTTGTATGACGACTGGGCCGCGTTCGGAGAGGTGGCCCGTGGCTTTGATCCATCGAAGGCCGTCGCCTTCGATCAGACCCAGCTGGGCTCACCGACGCCGCTGCCCCGCCAGGTGTTCGCGATCGGCCTCAACTATCGGGCCCATGCCGAGGAGTCGGGTCTGGACCTCCCCAAGATCCCAGCGACCTTCACGAAGTTCCCGGCGTCGCTCACCGGCCCGTTCGACGACGTGGTGATCCCCACCACCACCGTCGACTGGGAAGTCGAGCTGGTCGCCGTGATCGGTCACCGCGCCGACCACGTTGCGGAGACCGACGGGTGGGCTCACGTGGCCGGCTTGGCGGTCGGACAGGACCTGTCGGAACGCACCGTGCAGTTCGCCGCCGGCTCGCAGTTCTCGTTGGGCAAGTCGTACCGCGGCTTCGGTCCCATCGGGCCGTGGCTGGTCACCGTCGACGAGTTCGACGATCCCGATGACCTCCGGCTCGGGTGCTCGGTCGACGGCGAGGTCGTGCAGGACGGGCGAACGAGCGACCTGATCTTCTCGGTGCCGCGGTTGGTCGCCGAGCTGTCCGCGGTGGTGCCGTTGCTGCCGGGCGACGTGATCTTCACCGGCACCCCCGCCGGGGTCGGCTTCACCCGCAACCCGGCGCGGTTCCTGCAGCCTGGCCACGTGCTCGAGAGCTGGATCGAGGGCGTCGGCACCATCCGCAATCGAATGGTTGCGCCGGCTGATCGACGCGAGCGTGGTCCGGACCTGGAATAGCGGAGGGAGTTCAGACGCTGTGTGGGGTGGAGGTGGTCCGATGGCCCGCTATGTGACGAAGGTGCGAACTGATCGAGCAGCAACTGAGGTGTTCGCCTACCTCGCAGATCTGACCAACTTCGCCGAGTGGGACCCGGGAGTCAGCCGGTCGGTCCAGGTGACCGGCGAGGGGCCCGGGGCCGATGCCGCGTTCGACGTCACCGTCGCATCGGTGGGTCGTCCGATGACCCTGCGCTACGAGACGGTGACCTACGACGCTCCCCACGAGTTGGTGGTCCGAGCCCGGAGTCGCGTCTTCACTTCGATCGACAGCATCAGCGTCGAGACGGTCGACGGGTCGACCATTGTCACCTACGACGCCGACCTGCGACTCAACGGCGTGTTGGGCTTGTTCGACGGCGGCTTGCGGCTGGTCTTCACGAAGATCGGAGATCGAGCTGCGACAGGCCTTCGCCGCGTGCTCGACGGCCAGGACGCAACATGACATCGCGCTCCGTTCTGGCTCGGGTCGTCGACTCGCTCCTCGAGGGGCCCATCGCTCCGAGCTTCACCCGGCTGGGCTACGACGTTCGATCCCGCACCGAACACTGGCGACCGCTCGACTCGTACCAACTCGACGGTCGGGTCGTCATCATCACCGGCCCGACCTCGGGACTCGGGTTGGCGGCCGCCACTCAGTTGGCCGAGTGCGGTGCGACCTTGGTGCTCGTCGGTCGTGATCGTGGTCGCACCGAGCGGGTCCGTGACCAGCTTCCCCGATCGAGGGGTGCAGGGCACTCGGTGGTGGTGGCCGACCTGTCCGACCTGGCATCGGTCCGCGCCGCCGCAGCAGAGATCGTCGAGGCGAACGAGCGCATCGATGTGCTGATCCACAACGCCGGCGCGCTGGGTGCTTCGAGACACACCAACGCCGAGGGAATCGAGGTCACGGTCGCGGCGCAGGTCGTCGGACAGTTCCTGTTGACCTCGCTCCTCCTGAACAAGCTGCGAGTATCCGCGCCGAGCCGGGTGATCACCGTTTCCTCCGGTGGGATGTACTCGGCGGCTCTGACGGTGGACCACCTCGAGATGGGCGATGACTACCGCGGCACCGAGCAGTACGCCCGAGCCAAACGAGCGCAGGTCACGCTCAACGAGATGTGGGCGGCACGGTTCGCCGACTCCGGTGTGGTGTTCCAGGCCATGCACCCCGGATGGGCCGACACTCCTGGCGTCGAGGCATCGTTGCCCACCTTCCGCAAGGTGGTCGGACCGTTGCTGCGCTCGCCGCAGCAGGGTGCCGACACCATGGTGTGGTTGGCGGCCGACGACGACGAGCCGCTCTCGAACTCCGGTGGGTTCTGGCTCGACCGCCATCTGCGATCCATCCACAAACTGCCGTCGACGCGTCGATCCGATACCGCGGCTCGGCGGACGGCGTTGTGGGAGTGGTGCGTGCGGCAAAGTGGCATCGATCCCCGCTGACCACGGCATCTTGGCTGTCACAGGGCGTCGATAGGGTCACTCGAACCTCGATGGTCGCGGGACCGTCCTCCCGATCCGTCTCACCGGAGCTCTCATGAACGACGCACGACTCGCCACCATCAGAGGGCTGTTGGCCAAGGCCGAAGCCACCAACTTCCCCGACGAAGCCGAGGCGTTCACCGCCAAGGCTGCAGAGTTGATGAGCCGCTACGCCATCGACGAAGCCACGGTGTGGGCTGCCGATCGATCGTCGGGACAGCCGGCGAGTCGCTCCATCACCCTGCATCGCCCCTATCTCAGCCAGAAGGCCGTTCTGGTCAACGAGGTCGCCACCATCTTCGGGTGCAAGTCGGTGCGCATGATGGTGTCAGTCGCGGCACCGACCGAGGTGGCGATGGTCGTCGGCTTCGAGAGCGATCTGGATCTGGTCGAAACCATGATCACGTCGCTGTTGGTTCAGGCCGCGACCGCCATGGTGACGGATCAGCCGTCGGGGCTCACGTCATCGGGTGCGGCGGCATTTCGCCGCAGCCACCTCATGGGGTTCGTCGATGCTGCGGCGGGCCGACTGCGCCAGCAGCACAGCGCCGCGATTGCCGATCGCGAACGTGCTGCCGAATCAGCATCGGCGGGGAGCGGTTCGATGTCGTTGGTACTGGCCGACCGCGCCCACGCTGTGACCGACGAGTTCCGTCGTCAGTTCCCTCACGTGCGGCATTCCCGGGTGAGCGTGGGCAGCTCGCGAGACGGCCGAACGGCTGGCCAGGCCGCCGGTCGCCGTGCCGATCTCGGGTCGCCCGGGCTCCGGAGAACCCGCGCCATCGGGGCATGACAGCGCCACGAACTCCGGCCTGGGTGACCGACTCCGACGAGCAGGTGTACCAGGCCGAACGGGTCGCGCTCGAGGGAGAAGTGGGCGACCCGTTCGGCCTGGTTCGCTCATGTCGAGGCCTGGGTTGGCGTCATCATCGGTGATCCTCGGTGGGTCGAGGACCTTCCTGCTCGGTGGTCGGTCGATCCGCCGCTGGAGGTCGCGGTGCTGCGCCGTTCGCGATCGGCGACCTTCTCCGCAGCGGAGGTGGAACGACCGGTGATCCACTTACGCGACGGGAGCTGGGATCGTCTCACGATCCTGCATGAGTTGGCGCACCTGGCGTCATCGGATCCGTCGGGCCACGGTCCGCTGTTCTGTGCG
>JBBQLA010000208.1:0-5359 GCA_038327485.1 Acidimicrobiales bacterium | reverse complement strand
CGGCACCCGACGGATTGCTGCCAGCCGGAGCACGATGGATGGTCACCCTGGCCAGATGTCTGACCGGATGTCTGACCACTCGGCCGTCATCGGAGGATGGTCATCGGTGGTCAGACTCGTCAGCACCTGACCACCGATGACCACGGCCCGTCGGCGATCGAATCCGGTAGTAGAGCGCTCGACAACAGGCCGGTATTGGCCGGTCAATCCGGACAACTACACGGACACCGACCCAGTGAAATCAACGCCCTGGCACCGGCCGGACCGCTCTGGTGACCTTGCCAAGGTGAGGGTCGCCGTTTCGAATACGGTCGTCCGCTCCATGAAGTTCGGTTCTCAGGGCTCCTTCGGGGGCCCTGGTCCGCGTCCTGGGCCAGTTGCCGTGGACCAGGCTCGAACGGGCGCCAGGCCGTCGCCCGGGGCGACGGCGACGGCCTGGACACCCCCAGGTGGAGTCGAACCGACGTCGTCGTCCGACTCCACCTGGTGGGGCGGTCCCACCAACCGCTCAGTGATTATCAAGCGCTCCGCTGACAAATCGCTGACAGCCCTGTCAGCGCCCCTCCCCGGGCCGGGCGAGGCCTGTCAGGATCGACGTCATGGCTGGGAATCCGCACACCACCGATGACCACGGGGTCGCCTCGACACCGAGCGGTCCACGCGTCGCCATCATCGGTGCCGGACCCTCCGGGCTGGCGACGGCGTTTCACCTCACCGAGGCCCAACGCCGCGGGCACCTTTCCGACTCGGCTGAGATCACCGTGTACGAGCGCAGTTGGCGCCCCGGAGGAAAAGGCGCCGCCGGCCGAGACCCCGCCCACGGCTGGGCCATCGCCGAGCACGGCATCCACCTCTTCAGCGGCTTCTATCGAAATGCCTTCAACATGATCCGCACCAGCTACGAGGACCTGTGTGGCCTCGATGCCGGGCTCGCCCACCTCCGCAACGAGTTCAAGGGCAACAGCGTGACACTGCTCCGCGGCGTCGAAGATGGACGAGCCCGACGGTGGGTGGCGCCATTGCCACGAACCGAAGGCGAGCCGTGGGACCCCCAGTTCGATCTCACACTCGACATCGGACTCCTGGCCGAGAAGGCCGCCGAGTTTCTCGCCGACGCCTTGCACACGTGCCGAATCCTCGAGGAGCCCGTCGACATCGACCTCACGACATCATCACCTGACGGCTCGCACCGTGGGCTGAGTCGACTTCTCGAACGGGTGCGCGCCACGGCGCTTGCGGTCGACGACGATCTCCGGCCCGTGCTGTGGGGCGCTGAACTGTTCGGCACCATGGTCATCGGCCTCGTTGCCGACAACGTCGCCGAGCTGGGCATCGAATCGCTCGACGACCGCAACCACCTCACCTGGTTGGCGCAGCACGGCTGCTCGAGGTCCGCGCTCACATCGTCGATGGCCGAAGCCATACCGGCCATCTGTTTCCAGTTTCCCAACGGTGACTCGCGTCGCCCGGCCTCGATGTCCGCCTCCGCTTTCGTCGCCACCGCGGCCCGCCAACTCGTGGCTCCCGGCGAGTTCGCCTACTTCTTCCGGCGCGGGACCGCCGAGTCGGTGGTGCTGCCGGTGGTCAAACTCCTCGTCGAGCGCGGCGTCCGTTTCCGTTGGTGTCATCGTCTGGCTGACGTCACCATCGACGCCACCACCGGAGCGTTGCACGGCGTTCGATTCGAGACGATGCCCGATGCCCCTTCCGACCTGACGCTGGTGGAGGTTCCCGGGCTGGAGCCACCCGACGATCACGCCTGCGCCTGCGGTATCGGCCAGGCGTGGTCGATCCACGCGCCGACCGAGCAAGACCCTGAGCGCGCCGACGCCCACTGGCCCGGGCCGGCTCGTCACCTCACCGCTGGAGTCGACTTCGATGCGGTCGTGCTCGCCATCCCGCCGCCGGCATTCGGTTCCGCCTTCGTTGGTACCCCGCTCGAACGGCTGGCATCGGATCTGCCGTCGGTTGCCACGATCGCGGTGCAGTTGTGGCTGGACAAGTCGCCGACCGATCTGGGCCTGCCCCATCTCGGGAGCGACCGTCTGGCCGGATCGGACTGGGACGATCCGATGAACGGCTGGGTCGATTTCACCGACGTGTTGGAGATCGAGCAGTGGGGCGCTGACGGACCAGCGGGCGTCGAGCCGGCCGGCCTGTTGTATTTCTGCGGCACTGTGATCACGCCAGTCGATCAAAGTGACGCGGACGAGGTTGGCGAACATGAGCTCGAGCGACTCATCTCGTCCATCGGGGCGCTCTTGAGAGGCGGCGCAGCGACGTCGATCGCAGAACACGTACTTCACAGCATGGTTCGGGTGAACTGGGAAGGCTCCGAGCGCTACGTGATGTCACCGCCAAACACACAGCGCATGCGTCCGCGGCCATGGGAGTCTCGGATCGACAAGCTCATACTCGCCGGCGATTGGACTCGAAACGGCTTCGACGTCTCCTCGTTCGAGGCAGCGGTCATGTCGGGAGCGTTGGCGTCACACGCGTTGTGCGCATATCCGCCGCCCGAATCAGTGGCGGGGTACCGGCTGCTGCGCAGAGCCAGTGAAAAGGACACTCCCCCGACTTCGTGGAGCTACCCGCTCAGCCACGAAACCGCCTCAGCCAACGCAGCGGTCATCAACGACGCCAGCTCCGACACCTGAGCGGCGGCGGGTCGTGCGACCGACGACACCGCCGGTGGCAGGTCCAGCGCTCCGATCGCCGCAAGGTGCAGCGGTTGACTCCAGCTCGGTAACACCGAGTCGAGCCGAGCCCCCAGCCGGGCCGCCTCCGAGCTCGTCGACAGGTCCAGCGCGACCCTTGCCACACCCAGGACGTAGGGCTCCCACTCACGATCTCCGTGACGTTGGTGCACCTCGAGTGTGGCCGCGGCCTGGGAGCACGCCGCTCGCAGATCGCCCCGCACGAGCAGCACGTGAGCACGGAGCGCGCCACTGATCGACTCGTTCAGGTGATCACCGAGATCACCGAAGGCCCTCACCGCCTCATCGAGCAGATCGAGCGCCCGAGCGTGATCGCCGCTTCGCCCGAGCCACATGGCGTACATCGCTCCGGTGACCGCAAGATGACGGCGTACTCCCATGGTCAGGGCGGTGCGATAGGTCTCCACGATCAGCTCCTCGCCCGCCGGATCGTCGGACAGCACGAAACACAGCCCGGCGAACGGTCCTGCCATCACGAGTGACACGACATCACCGGACTCACGAAACGTCGAGATGGCGGCACGGTGGTGGTCGCGAGCCTCGATCAGTCGCGACATGGGCAAGGTTCCGGACATGACCGCCGCGGTCAGGTAGCGGCCCGACCAGAACCGGGTCCAGGCCGCGTGGTGCTCCGAGCCCAACGACTCGAACGCGGCGAGCGCACGGACCAGGTACTCCCCGGCCTTGGCGTTGTCTCCGTCGAATGCGGCGAGGATCCCGGCCCCGCGCACCCCCTTGGCCTGAGCCACGTCGAGGACCGGGCCCACCGGCACGGCTCGCTCCAGCCTCGAGCGACCCCACTTGGTCCACCCTTGCAACATCCAGAACAGGATCAGCTCGTTGGCCATCTCCAGCACCGCCGCGAAGTCACCGTCCGCAATGCCACCGTCGATCGCAGCACGGAGGTCATCTCCCGAAGCCGCCAGCCGCGCGACAGCTTCGCCTTCATCGAGGAGGACCATGCGGCCGTGTTGCTTGCTGAGACGAATGAGGCGAGCGCGGTGGGCTCGAAGAAGTCGAGCCGTCTCGCCCCGGTCGAGACGGGCGGCGCCGAACTCGCGGATCGACTCGAACAATCGGAACCCTGTCTCGCTGCCGATCGATGACCCGTGCACCAGGCTGTGTCCGACGAGCTCGTCGAGAGCTGACAGCAACTCTGACGTGCCGAGCCGCTCGTCGCAGCACACTGCCTCGGCATCGTCAGCGGTGAACGGGCCGGCAAACACGCTCAGGCGATCAAGGAGAAGTCCGGCCGGATCCGACAACAACGCGTGGCTCCACTCGATCGTGGCGAGCAGGGTCCGATGGTGTGCCTGCGCGGTCTCCGAATCGGTCTGGAGGAGCTCGAAGCGCTGAGGGAGCCGATCGACCATGTCGGCGGCACTCAGAGTGGGTGTTCGAGCCGCCGCCAGCTCGAGGGCCAGCGGCAGTCCATCGAGACGCTGACACAGCGACGTCACCGCGGCGGCTGTTGCCGGATCGGTCCAGCCTCGGGCCGGCGGCTGGGCGCGTGCCATGAAGAGCTGCTCGGCATCGCCCACCGAGCCATCCGTCGACAGCGACATCTGATGCAGGTTCCAGCGGCACTCGCCCAGCAGTCCCAGCGGGCGTTGTGAGGTAGCGACAACCCTCAATCCCGCGCATTCTCCGAGCAGTCGGGCGACGATGACGGCCAGAGACGAGCCGAGATGCTCACAGTTGTCCAGGACGAGGATGCAGTTGCGTTCTCGAAGGTGGCCGACAATCGACTCCAGACTGTGATGGTCGTGGCGCGTCACACCGATCGCCAACCCGATCTGCGAGAGCACGCCGCCGAAATCCACCAGCGGAGCGAGCGGCACGACGGTGGCACCGTCGGACAGCTCTGCGGCCATGATCGCCACGACCTGCCGTGCGATCCGGCTCTTTCCGATACCACCAGGTCCCCACACCGTGACCAGACGATGCTCGGCGATCTGGGTCACCAACTCGCCGCATTCGACCTCGCGGCCGACGAATGATGTGGGTGACGCCGGCATCCGCAGGCGAGGAGGCGTCGGAAGGGTGTGTTCAACCAGCGACGGAGCGTGATCGAAGATCGCTCGCTCCAATGCCACCAGGCCTGGTCCCGGCTCGAGGCCAACCTCCTCCCCGAGTACCTCTCGGGCCCGTTGCGCGCAACGCAGCGCCTCCGACTGCCGCCCGCTGCGGTACAGCGCCGTCATCAGCTGGGTCCACCGCCGCTCACGAAGCGGCTTCGCCTCAGCAAGAGCTGCCATCCGCTCGACGGCGCACTCGTGCTCGCCCATCGAGAGGAGCACCTCGCTCAACTCCTCCTCGGCCGCGTCGTGCTGCTCATGCAACGACGCCGCCGCATCGATCAGTCGCGGGTGGTCGCTCCACCGACCGAACGGCTCTCCCCAGGAGCACAACGCGTCGGCGAACGCGCTCCGAGCGGAGTCGAGCGCGCCGTCGGCTGCCAGCGACCGAGCGGCGGCGAGTGAGCTCACGAACAGGGCTGTGTCCAACTGCGCTGATCGGCAACTCAGCCGATAGCCCTCGCCCTCGTGGAGCACGCCGATGGACGCTGTGTCAGCGAAAGCGCGCCGGAGGCGACCGACCAAGACGTGCAGCGCTGTCCGCGACGCTCCATCCGGCCAGAG
>JBBQLA010000207.1:0-5364 GCA_038327485.1 Acidimicrobiales bacterium | reverse complement strand
GGCGGCGTGATCCTGCCCGACCACCAGGTGCTGGTGGTCGACGAAGCCCACGAGCTGGCCGACATCGTCTCTGCGACCTCGGGCATCGAGCTCGGCACCGGGCGGTTCGAAGCTGCCTCGCGAATCGCCGGGTCACTGATCGCTGATGAGGCCACGGTGCGCGCCATTGACGAGGACGGCGACCGCATCGAGTCGACCCTCGACGGCCTCGGCGGCCAACGTCTGGCCCACGGCATCCCCGACGCCACCGCCGACGCGTTGAGCGCAGCGCGAACGCGCCTGGCCTCGATCATGGAGGCGGCCCGAAAGATCGACGCCAAGGGGTCCCCCGACACTGCCACCAAGGTGGCCCGGGTGCTCACGTCGGCCACCGCGCTGATGGGCGACATCGACGCCTTCCTCACTCCCGCGGCCGACGTGGTGTTGTGGGTCGAGACCGACCGCGACTCCAACCGTTTGTGCTTGGCGCCGCTCGACGTCGGCACGACCCTCGACCGGCTGCTGTGGGATCCGCCGACCACCGGACTCGAGGTCGCAGGCGACGGGCCCGACGACTCCGACGACGGGCCGAGACTGCCCACTTCGGTCATCCTCACCAGCGCGACCATCCCCGCCGCCATCGTCGATCAGCTCCACCTGCCCGCGGAGCGCACCACCGTGATCGACGTGGGCACACCCTTCGACTTCGCTCATCAAGCATTGCTGTACTGCGCAGCACATCTTCCCGATCCTCGACAGGAGAGCTACCAGCGGTCGCTCGAGGGCGAGTTGAAGCTGCTGATCCGCGCCGCTGGTGGGCGAACGCTGGCCCTGTTCACGAGCTACAAGCGCATGCAGGACTGCGCCGACGCGCTGTCGGACCAGCTCGACTACGAGATCCTGGTGCAGGGTCAGCGACCCAAGCCGGCGCTGGTCGACGCGTTCACCGAGAACGAGTCGAGCTGCCTGTTCGCCACCATGGGGTACTGGCAGGGCATCGACGTGCCGGGGCCGGCGCTGTCATTGGTGACCATCGATCGCATCCCCTTCCCACGACCCGACGAGCCGCTGTGGCAGGCGCGACGCGAGGCGGTCGGCCGCGACGCCTTCCGCTTGATCGACATCCCCCGCGCTGCGACGTTGTTGGCGCAGGGTGCCGGTCGACTCATCCGATCGTCGAGTGATCGCGGCGTGGTGGCAATCCTCGACTCACGCATCGCGACCAACCGGTCGTATCGCTGGCAGCTGATCGAGGCCTTGCCGCCCATGGCTCGCACCAAGGAGTTGGCCGACGTGACCGCATTCTTCGCCGAAGGTCAGGCGTAGGGGTCGTCGGTCTGCTGGGCGGCCCACCAGTCATCGGAAGCAGGCTTCCAGTCCGGGTCGGGGAAGATGCAGTCGACCGGGCACGGCTCGATGCACTTCTCACACCCGCTGCACAGCTCCGGAATGATGATCACGTCGAGGTCGTGGTTGAAGATCGCACCGAACTGCGGCGGGCAGTGGCGGATGCACGTGTCGCAGTTGATGCAGATCGACATGTCGATCCACAACGGCGCCGCCTGCCACTTGGGGTTGCGAATCCGCCCTTCGAGTCGTTCGTCGCGTCCGCTCACGACAACTAGTCTGCCGCTGCCTGACACCAACGTCAGAGATCGGCTGCAGTCGTCGGTCAAGGGGATGGCGGGACCGCGAGGTTGCCGGCCAAGAGGGAGAGCACAGAGATGACGACGTATGAGTTCCTGACGCCGGAATGGGTCGCCGGGGCGAAGAAGATCCGTGACGACTTCGAGGGCGAGGCTGCTCCGCCGGCTCACACCGTGCGGATGAACCTGATCGTGACCGAAGTGCCCTTCGGCGACTCCGACATCAAGGCCTACATGGACACTTCGAGTGGCCAGATCGACATGGACCTGGGCGAGCTCGAAGGCCCTGACCTCACCGTCACCGTCGACCACGCCACCGCCAAGGCCATCATGGTGGAGAACAACCCGCAGGCCGGGATGCAGGCCTTCATGGCCGGCAAGATCAAGGTCCAGGGCGACATGACCAAGATGATGGCGCTGTCGTCGGGCACCCCCGACCCCGCTGCCGCACAGATCGCCGAGCAGATCGCCGCCATCACCACCTGAACCAGCGGGGCGCCAACTGTGGGCCGCCCAGGGTTGCGTCCCACAGAAGCTCGATGGGCGTTCAAGCCATCGCGGCGAGCCGGAGGCACGTCCGGGGACCCGTGAGATCCGTTGGGGCGGCCGCCACTCGCGGCGGCTGGGGAACACCACGTACGGCGACCACCCCAACGGATTCAACGGACCATCGGGCCGATCGAACGGGCTGACGGCCACCCTACGTGGTCGTCGCCCGCGCATCGCGGATCGACCCGGCACTCCTACTGACGGGTGAAAAGCCGCACCGGCGTGCCCGGTACGTGGGCTTCGTTGGCCGGCGGATCCGTGGCCAGCACCGCCTTGCCGGGAGAGCCCTCCACACCGGACACCGGGAATCCTGCAGCCTGCAGCGTGGCGGTTGCGTCCGCGACCGACTTGCCGGTGACATCGGGAATCGGGACGGGCGCAGGCCCCTGCGACACGCCGACGTCGATGGTCGAATCTCGAGGCACTGATGCCCCGTCCGGTTGGCTCAGCGTGAGCACGGTCCCGTCGGGCTGGTCGCTGTACGCCTTCACGACGTTCGCCTTGAGCTGGATGCCATTGAGTGCCCGGGTGACATCAGCGAGGGGTTGCCCGACCAGCCCGGCGGGGATGATCCGCGGCGCCGGCCCGCTCGAAACGACCAGATCCACCTTGGACCCCTGGGGCAATTGACCCTGCGAGTCGACGGTGGCGGACGACGAGATGACCACCCCGGTTGGGACGGCCTCGTCGGGCTGATTGGTGACGATCCCCTCCACGAGCCCGACGGCCTGCAGCGCTTTGGTGGCAGCGTCGTGGCTGAGCTTGGCGAGCGGAGGCATCGTGACGAGCTCGTTGCCCAGCGACACGGTGAGCTTCAGCGTCTTCTTGGCCTCGAGACTGGTGCGCGGCTTCACTGATTGAGCCAGCACCTGGTCAGCGCTGGTGCCGGTCTTACGGATCTGGTCGACGGTCACGTTCCAGTTGTTGGCCTTGATCTTGGCCTTCGCCGCGGCGATGTCGAGTCCCACCAGATTCGGCATGATCGCGGTCGGCGTGCGAAGGGCCAACCACGTCCCGACGCCACCACCCGCGAGCACCAACACCACGAACAACCCGACGAGCACTCGCAAAAGCCGTCGCGCCGGCCGCTCCACCTCGAGGTCGGTGGACCAATCGACGCTGTCGTCGGACCCGTCATCAGCCAGTGCGACCGATCCCCCAACGCTGCCGCCGGCAACACCGCCGGCGGTGATCGATCGCGAATCGAAGGCCGAGGCACTGCGTACCGGAGCTCCATCAGGCAGTTCGGTGGTCGGGATCTCATCTGCTCCCGGCGGCAGCGCGCCGACCAGCGGCAGCGGCTCGGGGCGGGCCATGTCCTCCGACGCAGCCAGGAAGGCGATCTCGAGCTCGCCGGCATCGGGGCGACCAGCCGGGTCCAGGCGCCCACACATGGTCAGCGTCGCCACCAGCGCACCCAACGCCGCGGGGACCACCACGTCGCCCTCGACCCGAGCCATGAGGGTGGCGGTCGCGGTGTCGGCCACGAACGGCACCGAGCCGGTCACCGCTTCGATCAGCGACAGACCCAGCGAGTACACGTCGGCCTTTCCGTCGATCGATTTGCCCCGGGCCTGCTCGGGCGACGCATAGCGCGCGGTGCCGATCAACATGCCTTCGGGCTCGGTCCACGACGCCTCGGCCATGGCCCGGGCCAAGCCGAAATCAGCGATACGCAGCCGACCTTCCTCGCCGAACAGAAGGTTGGCCGACTTGATGTCGCGGTGGACGAAGCCGCGTCGATGCGCGTAGTCCAGACCGCGTGCCACGTCGAGGCCGACCAACAGCGCCTGCGACGGCGTCAGTCGGTGACCGGCGTCGATCATCCCTCGGAGCGAGCCGCCCGCCAGGTACTCGCTCACGATGAACGGCAACTCGCCGTCGATGCCCGAGTCGTAAACGTGCATCACGTTGGGATGGTTCAGCGCGGCCACGGCCAGCGCCTCGGCCTCGAATCGCTTCAGGAACGTGGCATCACCCAACGACGATTCGTGCAGGATCTTGACTGCCACCCGACGCCGCAGAGTGGTGTCGTCGGCCAGATACACCCGCGCCGTCGCACCTCGGCCGATCGGCGCCACCAGCCGGTAGCGGTCGCGGAGCACGCGCCCGACGAGATCGGTGAGTTGGGACGCCGACATGGGGAACGGATCCTACCGACCACCGATGGGTGTCCCCGGGCATCGAGAGGCAGACTGTGAACGATGACGACCTCCGATACCACCGAGCCCGACCACACCGAACCCTCGGTCGAGCGCGAGCCGTCGACCGAAACTCCTGCGCCAGAGCTGTACGTGCCGACCATGAACCTGCTCGACAACCGGCTGTTCCGGCGCACGCTGCTGGTGGGCCTGCTCGTGGTGGCGATCGTCGGGTTCGTGTATGCGTGCGACAACAGCGTGGCCGGGAACAACAACGTGAGTGAGTCGAAGCCGTTCCCCTTCGTCGAACGATTGATCCCATCCAGCGGCGCCGAGGTGTTGCAGCAGTCCGAAGTGGGGATCGATCTCGCTACCGGCTACGACGCCTACCTGATCATCAACGGCGTCCAGATCACCAACGTGTCGACGAAACCCGAGGTCGACGGCCTCAACAAGACGTTGTCGGTGGGCCTGGTCACCTACACCCCCGGGCCGGGGCGAAAGGTCGCTCGCCTCGAACCCGAGCTGAACTCGGTGACCGCCATGGTGTGGAAGCAGTCCGATGGTCCGGCCACTGCGAAGCCGGTGTACTGGACCTTCAACGCCGCCTGATCACAACTCGAGCAGGTCGCGAAGCTCGAGCACTGCGGTCTCGGTGGTGTCCCGCCCGTACCCGCAGCACACCGCGGTGAGGCCCACCGCCCGGGCGCCGATGACGTTGCCCTCGAAATCGTCGACGAACACCGACCGGGCGGGCTCCACGCCGAGACGAGCGCACGCCAGGTGGTAGATCTCCGCGCCAGGCTTGCGCATCTTGACCTCCGAGCTGTCGACGACGTCGTCGAAGAGCTCGTCGAGTGGGATGATGTTGCGCCAGTAGCCACCGAACTCGGCGATGTTGTTGGTGATGATCCCGGTGCTCAGCCCAGCGGTCCGGGCGTCGCGGACCAGGTCGACCACGCCATTGCGCACGTGGGTGGTCCCGTCACCCGCCAGGTCGGCCAGCACCGTCATCGGATCGAGATCCATCGCGGCGCCGGCCCGAAACA
>JBBQLA010000206.1:0-5400 GCA_038327485.1 Acidimicrobiales bacterium | reverse complement strand
TCCTCCTCCTCGCCGGGCGAGCCCAGCGCGCTGCACAGCCGCCACAGGTCAGGCTGTGACCGTCGCACCAGTTCGGTGAGCGCGACATCGTCGCCCTCGACTGCTGCATCGAGCAGTCCCCGCAGTGGGTCGGCAATCGTCACGACCGAATCGTCGCACGGTGTCGACAGGGTCGACCAACTCTCGGGAACTTCGCCGCCCCGACGAGCGACCTCATCAACATGGCGTGCGAGACGTACATGGCGGCACTGTCGGCCATCGCTGATGACGAGGCCCCCGGCATCGACCGGCGCCTTGTCGACGCTCACCTCGCCGACTGCGCGTCGTGTCGAGTCTTCGTCGAGCAGCTCAGTGTGTTGCGCGGCCGCACCCGCATCAGCGAAGCGCCGCGTATGCCGGACATGGCCAAGCGGATCGTGAAGCTCAACGCCATCGCGGACCGTTCCAGGAAGTGGAGCACGGTGCGTGCGTTGCTCGGGGTCGTCGCGGTGGAGATCATCGTGTCGTCGGTTCCCGAACTGGTCCTCGGTCAAGGCGGATCGGCATCCGCGCACGCAGCGCGCCATCTCGGAGCATTCAGCGTTGCTTACGCAGTCGGGTTGTTCGTGGTGGTGATTCGCCCAGCCCGAGCACGGGCAATGCTGCCCGTCGCCATGGTGCTGGCCGGGGCACTGTTGGTCACGGCGGTCATCGATGTCATCGAAGGTCGGGTCCCGCTCATCGGCGAAGCGGGACACTTTCCCGAACTGCTCAGCGTTGCGTTCATCTGGATGTTGGCGCGACCAGCTCCGGGCACCTCGGTCGCTCCCGGCCATGAACGCGACCTGCTCTCGAAGCCGCTGAGGTTGGTCAACCTCAGCAGCGACGACGACGGACGCGATGAGGAAACCGGCTAGATCTGCTGGACCCGAACGGCGCTCTGAACCGAGTTGGGCCTCCAAAGGTAGGTTGGCGCCCACAGCACGCGACCCAACGAGGTGACGGTGAACACGATCGGCCACTACATCGACGGCAAGCGCGTCGCCGGACGCTCTGGTCGCGTCGGCGACGTGTTCGACCCCAACACCGGCGCCGTGCAGCGGACCGTGTCGCTCGCCGACCCGGACGAAGTCGCCGACGTGGTGGCATCCTCATCGAGAGCCCAGGTCGACTGGGCGTCCTGGAATCCGCAACGTCGCGCCCGAGTTCTGCGCCGATTCCTCGATCTGGTCGAGCAGGAGATCACGTCACTGGCCGAGCTGTTGTCCTCCGAACACGGCAAGACACTCGACGACGCGCGCGGCGACATCCAGCGGGGCCTGGAAGTCGTCGAGTTCGCCACCGGGATCCCGCATCTGCTCAAGGGCGATTTCTCCGAGGGTGCTGGGAGCGGGATCGACGTGTACACGATGCGTCAGCCGCTCGGTGTGGCCGTCGGGATCACGCCGTTCAACTTTCCGGCCATGATCCCGCTGTGGGGCGCGGCGCCGGCGATCGCCTGCGGGAACGCGTTCGTGCTGAAGCCGTCGGAGCGGGACCCGTCGGTTCCCATGCGCCTTGCCGAGATCTTCACCGAGGCCGGTCTGCCCGACGGCGTGTTCAACGTGGTCAACGGTGACCGGGTCGCGGTCGACGCACTGCTGGACGACCCGCGAGTCGCGGCCTACGGGTTCGTGGGCTCCTCTGCCATCGCCCAATCCATCTACGCCACCGCAACGGCCAACGGGAAGCGGGCGCAATGCTTCGGCGGCGCCAAGAATCATGCGATCGTTCTGCCCGACGCCGACCTGGACCAGGTTGTCGACTCGCTCATCGGCTCCGGATACGGATCGGCCGGCGAACGGTGCATGGCCATTTCAGTCGCGGTCCCGGTGGGCGAGGCCACCGCTGACGCGCTGATCGACCGGCTGGCCGATCGGGTTCGCCAACTCAAGATCGGGCACTCGGCCGCGCCCGGAGTCGACTACGGACCACTCGTCAGCGCTGAAGCACTCGCCCGGGTGACGTCCTATATCGAAGCCGGTATCGAGGAGGGAGCCGAACTCATCGTCGACGGTCGAGGGCTCCAGGTCGACGGCCACGAGAACGGGTTCTTCATCGGCGGCTGCCTGTTCGATCGAGTCACGCCACAGATGCGGATCTACCGGGAGGAGATCTTCGGTCCCGTGCTGTCGGTCGTCCGCGCCGCCGACTTCGAAGAGGCTGTGCGGTTGCCCTCGGAACACGAGTACGGAAACGGCGTGGCCGTGTTCACCCGAGACGGCGACGCCGCCCGAGAGTTCGCCAGCCGAGTGCAGGTCGGCATGGTGGGAATCAACGTGCCCATCCCGGTCCCGGTCGCGTATCACACCTTCGGCGGATGGAAGCACTCCGGGTTCGGCGACCTCAACCAGAACGGAACCGACTCGATCCGGTTCTACACCAAGACCAAGACGGTCACGTCCCGCTGGCCGTCCGGCGTTCGCGATGGCGCCAGCTTCGTGATGCCAACGATGTCCTGACTCCCACGATGGCCTGACTCGTCTCGAACGGCGCGGTCATTCGGCGGGTCGTCCCGCCAGCTCCTGCTCGTCCGGCGGGTAGGGGCAGTGGCGACAGCCGTTGCCACAGCAGTTGCCCTGAGCGGCCAAGGCGTCTGATGTCATCACCAAGTAGCCGGTGGCGGGGTCGACATAGGTCTGCTCGCCGGCCGCCAGTGCCGCAGCGTGGGCACGCATCGCGGCAGCAGACGGCTCATCCATGAGGACAGTCTGCCGGGATCAGTCGGCTGGCCCGCTCGCACGCCTCGGTCATGTCGTCGCGCTGACGTATCGTTTGGATACGTCACGGACAGGGATGGTGATAGGTGTGACCGAGCCCGAGTCGCAGGTGTCACGAGTCGTTGGGAACCCGGACCGCACGGCCGAGTGGGACGAACTGCGCCGTCGCCACCTCCGGCCCGTCCATGAGCGTCCGGCGTCGTCGGCACGCGGCATCCACCACGTCGCGCTGCTCTGCCGCGACGTCGAGATCACGATCAACTTCTACCAAGGGCTGCTCGAGTTCCCGCTCACTGAGCTGTTCGAGAACCGCGACCTCCGAGGATCGACCCACTTCTTCTTCGACGTCGGCAACGGCAACGCGCTGGCGTTCTTCGACATGCCCACCCTCGACCTCGGCCCCTACGCCGAAGTCCTCGGTGGCCTGCACCACCTGGCCATCTCCGTCGAACCGACCCGTTGGGAACACCTGAAGGCTCGCATCGAAGCGGCGGGCATTGACTACGCCCACATCGACACGACCTCGATCTACTTCGCCGGACCCGACCAGGAGCGCATCGAGCTCATCGCCGACCCGCTCGGTGAGATGTACGGCTCCATCGTCCTCTGACCCCATCGCTGGCTGGAAGTCGCCTTCGAAGTACTCACGACCGCAGGTCTCGCAGCTGCTCCTTGGACTCGGCGCTGGAGCCGACCTCCATGAAGTGCTCGGCGTCGAAGCCCTCGGGCGGCGCCACCTCCACCACCGGGTCAGGCAGATCGTCCCACTCCAGACGCAGCGCCCGGGTGATCACCGCGTGCTGAAGGTACATGGCGCTCACATAGGTCAGCTCGAGGATCTCCTCGTCGGACAACACCGCCTGCAATGCCGCGAACGTCTCGTCACTGCAGCGACCGGCGTCGTACGCGATCGCATCCGCGTAGGCCAGCACAGCGCGCTCGGCGGCGGAGAACACCTCCGACGTCGACCATGACGTGAGCGCGGCGATCTTCGCCGGATCGGCCCCGAGCCCGCGGAGCGACTGCACGTGCTGGGAGTACACGAACTTGCTCCCCACGGCCCAGCCGATCCTGGCCTGCGCCAACTCACGCAGCACCCCGTCGAGCTGACGATCGGGACTCCGATACAGCACGAAGCCGGCCACCGCGTGCTCCATGATGTCGGGACTCAACGCATACGTCGTCCACCAGTCACCCCCGGACCCGGTCGCCGTCGTCCCCCCGGCACCAGCATCGGCGCCGCCGACCGGATCGACCCCTTTGCCGAACAGCAGGTCGTACATGCTGTTCACCAACGGATCGGTCACGTCGGATCGCGGTACCTGTCGGAGACGTGACATCACTGACGACCCATCGCACTGCGTTGCTCGGCCTCGGTGGCCGCAAGCTCCTCGTCGCGCTTCGACAGCAGCTGGATGTCGACCCGGCTCAGCGTTCCCTCGAACGGAAACGCGTCTGGGTAGCGATCGCTCACCGGCGACCCATGGTCAAAGCCGACGCTCGGCCCGATGCTCGACATCATCAACATGGCGAACGGCAGATCGACACCCCCGGCAGTCAGGCCGTCGATCACCACTGTCGCCCGCGCCCCACGGCCGACACGACGGAACTCCACACCGACCACCGACGAACCGACCGGCACCGCCCGATCCGAGGTCACCACGCCATGATCGCCGAAGCAGTTGTAGTCGAACACCAGGTGGTCGTCCTGCACGAAGCAGCTCAACCCGGAGTTCTCGGTCCCCGACGCGTACAGCACCCCACCGTGACCCTCGGCCCGCTCGATCGTCGCCAGCAGGTCCCAGCTCCGCCCGGCCAGCGCCGGAGCCACCTGTCCAGGCAACGGTGTCATCGGCGGATAGTACGTGTAGTGACGATCCGGTCGGTGCGGCGAGTGCTCGCGGAACCTCGTGCCGAAGAGCTCGATCGTCCGATCATCGAGTGGCAGCACGCCATGCGCTTCGGCCTCGACCCACCACAGGTCGATCATCTCCTCCAACCTGTCCGGCATCGACGCCGCCAAGTCGTGGCATTCCGACCGATCCACATCGAGGTGGTACAGCTCCCACACATCGTTGTCGAACGAGACCCCCGGCGTGTGTTTGGTCACCGCTTTCCAACCGTCGACCCAGATGGCCCGATGGCCCATCATCTCGAAGTACTGGACGCCCTTACGCGTCGACGAGTCAGGCGAGGCGAACGAGTAGTTCATGGCCGTCCCGGTGATGGGCAACTGCTCCTTGCCCCGATAGACCTCGGGGGGCGTCACGCCCAGCGCCTGGTAGATGGTCGGCACCACGTCATTCACGTGGTGGAACTGGTCACGCAGCCCACCGCCTTCGGGAATCGCCGCCGGCCAGTGCACGATCAGCGGCACGTGCACCCCGCCCTCGTGGGTGTTCTGCTTGTACCACTTGAACGGAGTGTTGCCGGCCTGCGCCCACCCCCACGGATAGTTGGTGTGACTGTGCGGGCCGCCGATGTCGTCGATCCGCTCGATGGCCTCCTCCGGCGTCTCCATGATGAAGTTGAAGAACTTCATCTCGTGCATCACGCCGAATGGTCCGCCTTCCTGACTGGCTCCGTTGTCAGACAAGAAGACGATCAGCGTGTTGTCGAGTCGATCCAACCCCTCCAACGCTTCGATCAGCCGACCGATCTG
>JBBQLA010000205.1:0-5405 GCA_038327485.1 Acidimicrobiales bacterium | reverse complement strand
CGCGGCCCGCGCCGCGATCCTGTCCCCCTCCGGGCACCGCACGGGCGGCGGCGCCTTTCGATGCTGCGGCCTTCGCGCGGTTGGTGGCACTGATTCGCTGGATCCAATTCGTGAACCACGTCCGGGCGGTCTGCGCGTCGCGTCAAGGTCGGCGGCAGGAAGGTCTGACGCTCCGTTCGCCTGAACACGTCTAGACAGGGCCGATGGATCAGGCATCAATCGACGAGACCGTCGACTACATCTCCATCGTCCGGCTGCAACGGGCCTACGCCGACGCGGTGAATCGTCGAGCGTGGAATGACTTCACCGAGCTGTTCGTCCCCGACGCCCCGATCGAGATCGACACCGTCACCCGTGCCACCTTCGAAGTCACCGGACCAGCCGAGTTCGCCACATTCGTGGGCGAGGCGACCGAACGCTTCGACTTCTTCGAGTTCGTCATCCTCAATCCGCACATCGAGGTGTGGCCCGGCGGCGATCACGACGCTGCCTCAGCCCGTATCTTCATGCAGGAAGTCCGCATCGATCACGTCGGTTCACGTACCGACGCGTACGGGATGTACCGCGACACCTATCGACGCGTCGACGCCCGGTGGTGGATCACGTCGCGCAAGTACCGGTCGCTGACCCGTACTCCCGAGTTCGAGGTCTTTACGACTCCGGACTACGCAATCACCAACGAGCCGTAGGTGATGCAGTAGCCGAAGACCATCACGACCAACAGCGCCAGGATGACCAGACCGATCACCGCCAGGTGACGTCGACCGCCGTGGCTCTGCGCTGCCGGCATGTACCAAGACGGAAGATCGGTGTCCACGTCGCCGCCGGCCAGGAACTCGGCGAATGGCACCGCAGCAGGATCGATCGGTTGATTCGGATCGGCGGCCATCGACTGCGCGGTGAGCTCCTCGTCGGTGATCGGACCCATCGCGGTGTCGACATCAAGGCTCATGTGCTCAACGTACCCGTGTGCTGGGGCACTCGGATGGCGCCTTCAGGCCTTCTCCCTCCAGCCTCGCTGGAACGGAAGGCGCCAACCCCACGGCGCTACCAGGTTGTGCATCTCTCGGGGTCCCCACGATCCCGGGGCGTAGAAGTTCACGTCAGGCGGATCATCGAGCAGCGGCTGAGCCACCTCCCACAGTCGCTCGATGCCCTCCGAACTGGTGAACAACGTCTGGTCGCCGCTCATGGCGTCGAGGATCAGTCGCTCGTATGCCTCGAGGACGTCGGCCTCGGTTCCCGTCTCGTGCAGGGCGAACTGCAGGCTGAGCTTGTCGAGCACCATTCCGGGCCCGGGGCGCTTCCCATAGAACGACAGCGACAACTTCGATGATTCCGCCAGATCGAAGGTGAGGTGGTCGGGACCGTGCGAGCCCACGCCGGACTGCGCGGGAAACATGCTCCTCGGAGGCTCGTGGAAGGCGATCGACACGATGCGGGCACCCTCCGCCATGTTCTTGCCGGTCCGAAGGAAGAACGGCACGCCGGCCCACCGCCAGTTGTCGATCTCACACTTGAGCGCGATGAACGTCTCCGTCTGCGAATCCGGAGCCACTCCTTCGATGTCGCGATATCCGTCGTACTGGCCTCGCACCACGTCGGTCGGCTTGAGCGGCGACATCGATCGAAAGACCTTGTTCTTCTCCTCGTTGATGGCGCGAGGATCGAGCGCTGTCGGAGGCTCCATGGCGACGAAGGCCAGGATCTGGAACAGGTGGGTGACCAACATGTCGCGAAAGGCGCCGGACGACTCGTAGAAGGACGCTCGAGTGCCGACCTCGAGGGTCTCGGGCACGTCGATCTGGATGTGGGAGATGTGCTGGCGATTCCAGATCGGCTCGAACAGTCCGTTGGCGAAGCGGAAGGCCAGGATGTTCTGCGCCGCCTCCTTGCCCAGGAAGTGATCGATTCGGAAGACCTGGTCCTCGGAGAACACCTCGGCGACGGCCTTGTTGAGCAGACGAGCGCTGGCCAGATCCGTGCCGAACGGCTTCTCCATGATGATTCGCGAGTCGCGTGCCAAGCCGGCCGCGCCCAACGTGCGCACCACCGCTTGCGCGGCGAAGGGCGGGACACTGAGGTAGTGGAGCCGGCGAGCGCCGTATCCGAGTTCGTGCTCGGCGTGCCACACCGCTGCGGCGAGCCCCTCGGAGCCGGCCGACGACGGCACATAGGACAACTTGGTTTCGAAGGCGCGCCAGTGCTCATCGGAGATACCGCCTCGAATGAACTCGTCACAGGCCGAACGCACCGCGGCACGGAACGCCTCGTCGTCGAGCTCCTCGAGCGACGTGCCGATGATCCGGCACTCCGGGAGCAACCCGACCTGGAACAGTCGCAGCAGGCCGGGCAGCAGTTTGCGGCGGGCGAGATCGCCGGCAGCACCGAACATCACGATGACGTGCGGTGCGACCGATGGCAGCGCGGAACCGGGCGCGTCCTGCGGCTGAGCCGCTTCTGCTGGGTGTTCCAGTGCCGTCATCACGTCCACGGTGAGCTCCTTCGGTCGCGGCGCCCCTCGTGCGGACCCAGTCCCCCATCGGCAGTCGACGCACCGTTTTGACCCCACTTACATAACGGTGTCAATGTAAAGACCGATGGCCACTCAAGGGCAACGACGCGAGCAGACGCGCACCGCGTTGATGAACGCGGCGGCCCGCCTCTTCGCCGAGCGTGGCGTCGCCGAGTCGTCCGTCGACGCCATCGCCGAGTTGGCCGGACGCACCTCGGGCGCCTTGTACGACCACTTCGGCAACAAGGAGGGCGTGTTGTTCGCTCTGCTGGAGCGGTGGGTGGACGATGTCGCCGTCGTCGTCTCGGCCGAACTGATCACCGCCGACTCGCTCGAGCAGCGCATGGCCGCGCTCTGGCGCAACATCTCCGAACCCACCGTTGGTGACGGCACCTGGATCGCGCTGGAACACGAGATGTGGAGCTACGCCGCCCGCCACGACTCGGCCCGTCAGCACCTCGCCAATCGCTACCGAGCGGCCTGGGCCGGCATCGACGTGGAGTGGGCGGATCCCATCGACGGCACCAGCATCGGTCCGGTGGTGATCGGGCTCCTGCTCGGCCTCGAGATGATGCGGCGGGTCGATCCCGACGCACTGACCGATGACATGGCGATCGCGGCGCTCTGCCGTGTCGTCACCAGCGCACATTCCGCACGAACGACCAGTGAAGACCTGACAGGGGTACCCGAATGACCGTCACCGACGAGAACAACGCCGCCGGGCTCGAAGACATCGATCTGCTCGCCTCCACGTGGGGCCACGCCGAACCCCACGACCAGTTCGACCTCCTGCGCCGCGAGTCACCGGTGCACTGGCATCCGGAGGTGAACGGCTCGGGATTCTGGGCCGTGACCAAGCACGAGGACGTCCGCGCCGTGAGTCGCGACAGCGAGACCTTCTCGTCCGAACTCGGCGGGACCTTCATTCCAGACCAGGACGAGATGGTCCTCGCTCAGCTTCGGCTCACGATCCTCAACATGGATCCGCCCAAGCACAACCGGTACCGGCGCCTGGTATCGCGAGGGTTCACCCCGCGGGTCATCGGCAAGCTGGTCGAAGACATCGAACGTCGCGCCAGGGTCGTCATCGACGACGTGTGCGAGAAGGGCGAGGCCGAGTTCGTCGAGGACATCGCCGCGCAGGTTCCGGTCCAGATGATCTGCGAGATGATCGGGCTCGACAAGGAGCAGTGGCCACGGATGTTCGAGATCTCGAACCAGCTGATCGGTTCACGCGACGATCCGGACTATCAGGAGATCGAGGGTGGACAGGAGATGGCCGCCATGGAGATCTTTGGCCTGTGCGACGCTGTGGCCGCAGCGCGGCGCCTCGAGCCCCGCGACGACATCATGACGGCCCTCGTCAACGCCGAGATCGAAGGCGAACGCCTCGACGATTTCGAGCTCAATCTGTTCTTCGTCACCCTTGTGGTGGCGGGAAATGAGACCACGCGCAATCTGATCAACCATTCGATGTTGGCGCTGCTGGATCATCCCGAACAGGCGCAGCGGCTGCGTGACGATCCCTCGCTGTGGGACAGCGCTGTCGAGGAGATGCTCCGTTGGGGCAGCTCGATTCACAACTTCCGGCGCACTGCCACCAAGGACACCGAGATTCGTGGCGTTCCTGTCGCCAAGGGCGACAAGGTCGTCGTGTACTACGCGTCCGCCAACCGGGACGAGGACGTCTTCGAGAACCCCCACGTGTTCGATGTCGGGCGCACTCCCAACGACCACGTGACCTTCGGGGGTGGGGGCGTGCACTTCTGCCTCGGCGCCAGCCTCGCACGCGCCGAAATCCGAGCCACCATGCGTCAGGTCGTCGAACGGCTTCCCGACCTGAAGCTGGCCGGCCCCGTCGACCGCCTCCATTCCGACTTCGTCAACGGCGTGAAGCGCATGCCGGTGTCGTGGACCCCGACTCCCAAGCTGGACTGATTCGACAGACTCCGGTCAAACGGGGTCGATGAGGACCAGCGGAATCTCGCGGTCGGTCTTGCGCTGGTAGCCCGCGTAGTTCTTGTGGTCGGCGACGATCATCGGCCACAGCCGGACTCGTTCGTCGGCATCGGCGATTCGGGCCCGCATCTGCTTGGCCGTCGCTCCCTTCCACGACACCTGCACGTCAGGCTGATCCCGAAGGTTCAAGAACCAAGCGGGGTGCTGGTCGTCCCCGCCTCGGGAGGCGACAACCACGATGGTGTCGCCTTCCTGGATTGGGGAGGTCAACATCACCGAACGAGCCTGACCGGACTTGCGACCGATCGTCGTGAGTTCGAGCACCGGCATGTTGGAGATGTCGTAACCGAATCGTCCGCCGGTCACCTTCAGCATGGTGCGATGCACCGTGTTCATCGTCTTCATCATCAGGTCGCTGGGCATGGACTCGCTCCTCGGTCGAGTACCGACGCTAGCGCCGGGAGTCTTCGCGCCAGGCAGCCGGGAATTCCCGCTCACCGACTGCCTGACGCAGACTCTCAACCTCGCCCTCGATCTCACGGTACGGATCGTGAGGGAGAGGTCAAGCAAAAGTTGTTCACGCTCTGGACGTGATCGGCATGTGAAGATGGTGTCGACGTGTGGTGAACGTCGAGCAATCGAGGTGGGAAGCAATCGAGGTGGGAAGGGAGCGTCGACGGTCCGTTGGCGACAATGACGGTGGAAGAGGCTGCCTTGTTCGTGGCGTTGTACTCGCGCCCCAGCGCGTCCCGAACCGAGTCGTTGGGACTCGCCGATCAATTGGCCGAGCGTGCCGGGTTGCCCGACGAGCGACGACGCACGCTGGTACGAACCGCGGCCAAACGGCTGCACCCCGATCGAAACGGCGACATTGATCTGTTCCGGAGACTGCTCGAAGCGCGCGGAGTGCTCGATCATGCTCGCAATGCCT
>JBBQLA010000204.1:0-5423 GCA_038327485.1 Acidimicrobiales bacterium | reverse complement strand
ATCGGCATGCTCGTGATCCCGATGCTCACGGGCATCAGCCTGGTCCTCGGTGCACCGCAGGATTTCATGGCCAAGCCGCTCCGATGGCTCCAATGGCACAGCGACTTCGGTGGATCGGTCACAGCCGGGCCGAACTTCAGTTACGTGCTCGCCACCCGTGCGCTGCGTCGGGCCGAGGGTCTCGACCTGTCAAGCGCCCGAGTGATGTTGAGCGGCGCGGAGCCGGTCGACCCCGAGAGCTTCCGTGCCTTCGCCCGCGAAGGTGAAAGATTTGGACTGCGAGCCGACTCGTTGTTCCCGGCCTTCGGCATGGCCGAGGTGTGCATCGCCGGGGTGTTCCCGCCGCCCGGCGCTGGACTGCAGACCGATCTCATCGACGGCCGCGTGCTCGAACACGAACGGTTCGCCGCATCGGCCAAGGCCGGCGCACCCAACTCCCGCGAGCTCGCGGTGCTGGGTCGAGCGATCCCCGGGCTCAACCTCCGCGTGGTCGACCGGGTCACCGGTCGCGACTGCCGTGATCGTGAGGTCGGAGAACTGTTGATCTCGGGCACTTCGGTCACCAGCGGCTACTACAAACGGCCCGAGGCGACGGCCGAGCTGATCGTCGACGGCTGGCTCCACACCGGAGATCTGGCCTACCTGATCGACGGGCAGATGGTCATGTGCGGACGCATCAAAGACGTCGTGATCATCGGTGGTCGCAACATCTACCCCCAGGACATCGAGAAGGTCGTGGGCGGCATAGATGGCGTACGCACCGGCAACGTGATCGCCTTCGGTGAGGAAGGCCGCAACTCCAAGCAGTTCGTGGTCGTGGTCGCCGAGACTCGCCTCGAGGACACGGCCGCGCTCAGTGCCTTGTCGACGAAGATCAACCGGGAAGTGCAGGCCGAGATCGGCGTGCCGGCCCGCGAGATCCGCTTGGTCGCGCCGGGAACCATCCCCAAGACCTCATCGGGCAAATTGCAGCGGTCGGCGTGTCAACAGATGTACCAGCGGGGCGAGCTCGATCGGACGATCGTGACGATCGACCTGTCGACGAGCCGCCAGACTGTCTGACCAGTCGCGCTGGATTTCAGTCGCGCTGGAGTTCCTCGAGCACGGGGAGCCACGTCTCGGGATCGGACTGGTACGGCGCGTAGAAGCTCAGCCGATTGACCACGTCGCCGAAGCGCGCCTTGAACTGGCTGGCGATGTGCTGAGGCTCGGCCACGATGGCGAAGGTGTCGAGCATCTCGTCGTCGATCAGCGTGCCCATCTCGGCCCACTTGCCTTCCTTCGACATACGGTTGAGCTCGTCGGAGAGGTCACCCCAGCCGTGCATCTCGAGCACGGGACGGTACGACGGGGTCGACCCATAGAAGGCGATCTGCTGGCACGTGCCGGCACGGCTGCGCGCCATTTCCTCCTCGGTCGATCCGGTGACCACGAACGCCGGGCCGCTGATGTCGAGATCGGCGAGCGTGCGACCTGACTTCCCCAAGCCCCGTTCGAGCGCAGGCACTGTGACCTCGCGCAGGTAGCGCTCAGTGGTGAAGGCGTGGCAGATGAACCCGTCGCATGTCTCGCCGGCCACCTCGGTCATGAGTTCGCCGACGCCGGCGAGGAACACCCTGGGCGTGCCGTAGGGGTTCGGCCCGGGATCGAAGAACGGCGTCATGATCGTGTGCGTGTAGAAGTCGCCGCGGAAGTCGAGCTTGGTGCCGTTGTTCCAGGTGTCCCAGATGGCTCGGATGGCCAGGATCATCTCCCGCATGCGCCTGGCGGGCTGCGACCACTCCATGCTGAAACGCTTGGTGATGTGCGGCTTGATCTGCGAACCGAGGCCAAGGATGAACCGGCCTTTCGAGAACGCCTGGAGGTCGTATCCGATGTTGGCCAGCGTCATCGGATTGCGGGCGAACGCCACCGCGATGCCAGTGCCGAGATCAACGTCGGTGGTGGTCTGCGCCGCCAGCAGCAGCGGAAAGAACGGGTCGTGGGCGGTCTCGGCCGTCCAGATCCCGTTGTAGCCGGCCCGCTCCAGCTCGGCGGCCTTGTCGCCGAACCCGTCCAGGTCGTGGTTCAACGATGCTGCCAGTCCTCCGTCAACCTTCATGGCGCGCACGCTACCGTCGGCCCGTGACCCAGGGGGGACCACTGCAACCACAGCTGAGACGCGCACTCTGGACCCTTGGCCCGGCCCTCGCGGTCGTGGCGTTGCAGGAGGTGTTCTGGCCGGTCTCGGCCGGAACGTTCGTCTCCGGGCTCATCATCGGTGGGCTCGGCGCGTTGGGTGCGCTCGGCCTGGCGCTGATCTGGCGGGCGAACCGCATCGTCAACTTCGCGCAGGGCGATCTCGGCACCCTGCCGGTCACGCTGGTGTTGTTGATGATCGAAGCATGGAAGTTGCCGTACGCCGCGGCGCTCGGCATCGGCGTGGTGGCGGCCATCGTGTTGGGCGCGCTGGTCGAGCTGTTGATCATTCGCCGATTCACCAAGAGCTCGCGGCTCATCGTCACGGTGGCGACCATCGGGCTCAGCCAGCTGCTGACCTTCGGGGCATTGTTGCTGCCGCGGGCATGGGGGCTCCTTCCGGGCGACCGCACCTACCCGCCGCCGTTCTCGCTCAGCTTCTCCATCGGGGCCGTGGTGTTCGATGCCAACGACGTGCTGGCCGCCGTGATCGCGCCGTGCTGCATGGTGGCGCTCATCGTGTTCCTGCGGGCCACCGACTCGGGCGTGGCGATCAGGGCTGCGGCCGAGCGCTCCGACCGCGCCAGCCTGCTCGGCGTACCGGTCCGACGCCTCCAGACGCAGGTGTGGATCATCGCCACGCTGCTCTCGTTCATCTCGGTCTTCTTCAGCGCCGGGGTCACGAGCCTCCCCTTGGGGATCGGCGTGAGCTTCACCGTGATCCTGCGGTCGATGGCCGCGCTGGTGATGGGTCGCATGACCAACTTGGCGACCATTGCCACCTCGGCCGTCTCGCTCGGACTGCTCGACGCCGGCATTCGTGCCAACGAGCCGAACTCGAATCTGTTGCCCGTGCTGCTCGTGGTGATCATCGGGGTGGCGCTGTTGGCCCAGCGACAGAGCCCCAGTCGGGTCGCCCAGGAAGACGACATCGGCTGGTCGGGCGAAGAGGTCCGCCCGATTCCGGCCGAGCTCGCGGCGCACCCGCTGGTGCGCTGGGTCCGCTGGGGCGGTGGCACCGTGCTGTTGACCGCGGCCGCAGTGTTCCCGTTCCTGGTGGGAACCGGCACGGCGCTGAAGGCCGGCGCGATGCTCGTGTTCGCGACCATCGGCGTGTCGCTGGTGGTGTTGGCCGGGTGGGCCGGCCAGGTGTCGTTGGCCCAGATGACCTTCGTGGGCGCCGGCGGAGCTGTCTGCGCCTGGACCACTGTCGAACGTGGCCTGGACCCACTCGTCTCGCTGCTGGCCGCCGGGATCGTGGGAGCGGTGGTGGCGGTGCTGGTCGGGCTTCCGGCCTTGCGATTGCGCGGCTTGTACCTCGCGGTGATCACGCTCGGATTGTCGCTGGCGACGTCGGCCGCGGTGTTCAACAACTCCTTCGTCGACTGGATCCCGGTGGGCTCGTTCGATCGCCCGTCGCTGTTGGGCCGCCTCAGCCTCGACTCTGCCACCCGCGTCTACGAACTGGCCCTGGTGGTGTTCGTTTTGGCGGCGACCGCAGTCGTGGGGATACGCCGCAGTCGCACCGGGCGAGTGCTGCTGGCGCTCCGTGAGAACGAACGGGCTGCAGTGTCATATGGCATCAGCGCCACGCGGGCCAAGCTCACTGCGTTCGCTCTGTCTGGGTTCATCGCGGCGGTCGCCGGCGCGGTGTTCGTCATCAACCAGGCGTCGTTCCAGTCGTTGAGCTTCGACTCGAACGCGTCGGTCTCGGTGTTCGTGACTGCGGTGATCGGGGGGCTGTGCACCATCACCGGCGCCGCCCTGGGAGCGCTGTACCTGCGTGGTGCACAGTGGCTGTTGCCGGGCAGCTGGCAGCTGTTCGCCAGCTCGGCGGGCGTGCTCGTGGTGCTCATGGTGCTACCCGACGGACTCGGCGGGATCGTGTTCAAGCTGCGCGACGCGGCCCTTCGCGGTCTGGCTCGCCGTACCGGCATCAGCGCTCCCGGACTCATCAGCGCAGCCGAGGAGGCCACCCGCCTCGAGGTCGAGCCCGAACTCCCGGGCGCGGCATGAAGCGCGCCGATCTCGACATCTATCTCGAGGGGTTGTGGAACCCGCGAGGTTGGTGGAGCTCGCTACGGCACCCGAGCGCGTCGCTGCAGGCGCTGGCCGGCGACGGTTCGGTGTACGCGCTGCTGGTGCTGTTCGGGCTGAACGCCGTCGACGAACTCGATCGCAGCGGCTTCGTCATTCTCATCCCGCGGGTTCGCGACGCCTTCCACCTCAGCGACGGCGGCATCCTCGCGCTGATCGCGTTGTCATCGCTGGGCGCCCTGTTGCTGCAGCTCCCCATCGCCACCATGGCCGATCGGTCGAACCGGGTGCGCCTGGTGGTGGGCGGCGCGCTGGTGTTGGCGTTCTTCTCGCTGCTCACCGGGTTCTCCACCTCGTTGTTGATGTTGTGCATCGTGAGAATGAGCACCGGCATCGGCCAAGCGACCGTCGACCCCACCCACAACTCGTTGCTGAGCGACTACTACACCGTCGACCGACGTCCCGCAGTGTTCTCGTTTCACCGCGGCGCCAACGCCTTGGGAATGATCGTCGGGCCGCTCGCCGCGGGTGCGCTGTCGCAGGCCTTCGGTTGGCGCACCCCGTTCTTCGTGTTCTTCATTCCCATGGTCATCTTCGTGGTGCTCGCCCTCCGGCTGAAGGAGCCGCCCCGGGGCGCTCAGGAGAAGAAGGCCATGGGCGCGTCGGCGGACGCCATCGCCACCGAGGAGGAGCCGCCCAGTTACGCCGAGGCCTGGCGTCTGGTGTGGAAGGTCGAGGCGCTGCGACGGGTCTGGTACGCCATCCCGTTCCTTGCGGTGTCGATCATCGGGTTCGTCTCGTTGGCGACGTTGGTCTACGAGAAGCAGTTCGGTCTCAACGATCTCCAACGCGGCACGCTGTCTGCGTTCGTCCAGGTGTTCCAGTTCGTGGGCCTGCTCATCGGTGGGCGTATCGGGGTGAGGCTGCTGCTGAAGGACCCGCCGCTGGTGTTCCAATTCCTGCGGTGGGTGTCGGTCAGCGCCGCGATCGGGGTGATGATCTTCGCCTTCGCTCCCAACTTGGTCGTCGCCGTGATCGGCCACGCACTGGTGACGGCATCGCTCGCGGTGCTGCTGCCCGGTCTGTTCGGCGCGCTCAGCTTGGCCATCCCGTCTCGGGCGCGGGCCATGGGCTTCGCCATCGCCTCCTACTGGATCATCCCCGGACTGCTGCTCCTGCCGTTCATCGGTTGGGTGGGCGATCACATC
>JBBQLA010000203.1:0-5431 GCA_038327485.1 Acidimicrobiales bacterium | reverse complement strand
TGACGAACCTGCGGCGGTTCGTGCTGTCGACCATCGCCACGTCGACGATCGGCTGGGACACCGGACGCGCCATCACCAACGTGGTGGCCATCGTGCTGGTGGGACCGGCGGTGCTGATGGTGTTGCGCCGCTCGGTCCGGCGAGCAAACTTCGAGGCACCCGTCGTCTTCGAGCCGGCGAATTCCGCCTGAAGGTCGTTCCCACCGCGCCATCAGCAGCGTCCTGTGCGGCCGAAGTCCTGCGTCCAATACAGGGCACCAGCAGATGCTGCGGCCTGGCCGAGCCCGACGTGAGTGAATCCGGAGTTGAGCAGGTTGGCCCGATGGCCTGGCGAGTTCATCCACCCCGTCATCACTGAATCCACCGTGCCGTATCCGTAGGCCACGTTCTCGCCGAGGGCCGTCCACCCGGTGTAGCCGGCACGAGTGGCGCGTGTGTCGAGCGTCGACCCATCCGATCCGGTGTGGGTCATCGTGTTGTGGGCAGCTTGGTCCGCGCTGTGATTCTGGGCTGCGGTTCGAAGTGCGTTGCACATCGCCAATGGCGATGCGCCGACAGCGGCCCGTTCGCTATTGATGCGGGCGATCATTTGGGACTCCCACGCTCCCGGCGACGTGGATGCCACGACGGTCGTGGTGGTGACTGCCGTCAGCGTCGTGGCCGTCGCGGCCGACCCGCTGCTGGCGCTCGAGAATCCGGCCGCGGGGGTGCACGCAACAGCGGTCAAGACCGTCACGAGAAGGAGGAGACCGCGGCGCGCCATGCAGATTCATCGACCCAGACGCTGGCCCGCCTTGAGCCTGTCGGCTCGAAGGGTGCCGTCTCGATCTGCTTCCATTTCACTGTCACAGCATGCCGTTAGAGTCATACACATGTTCGAGCTACAAGATCTTCTCGACAACGAAAAGGAAAGGCGCCGGTTGGACGCCGGCCGCGCACGGATCCTCGCCGACCTCGAGACACAACAGATCTGCGACCTCGAGCACGGGATGCGAACCGGAGCTTGGTGGGCTCGAGAGGCCGGCGTGAGAGCCGCCGAGTGTCTCCGCACCGCGAAGATCTCAGTGCAGTTGGCCTCCACGTTCACGGTGCTCCTCGATGCCGTCGAGCGCGGTCGGATCTCGTGGGACCACGCACGATTCATCTGTGTGGTCTCCAACGCTCGAATCGTGGACTCGATGGTTGAGCTGCAACCAGCGTTCGTCGAGCTGGCCTCGCACATGATCTTCCCGAGGTGGGAACAAGAAGTCCGGTCAATCGCCGACCAACTCGACCGCGAAGGCGGCCACAACCCCGACCTCGATCGGTCCAGCCACGCGCACCTGGCGGCAACGCTCGGCGGAGCCGCGCTCAAGGGCTGGTTCTCCGACGACCTGTCCATCCCGATGCAGGATGCAATCGAAGCGAAGACCGATCAGCTGTTCCACAGACACAAGGCGAACCGCGAGGCCTGCCCCGAGCTCGAGATGCCTTCACGCAGCGAACTGAGGGCGATGGCCATCGCAGAACTCGTCGCTCTCGGCGTCGGCGCCAACTGGAAGACAACCAAACCCAACCGACCCGAATGCACCCTGCTCCTCCGACCCGAGACCGACACGGTCACCACGATGGACGGCGCCGTTCTCTCGGATACGGCACGGACACTGCTGCTGAACGACCCGCTGTGGCGGTTCCTTCGTTTCGACCGACACGGATCGATCCTCGACTACGGACGAACCGAGCGACTTGCCCCCGACGATCTCCGAGCTGCCTTGGCCGTCCGCGACGGCGGATGTGTGTTCCCCGGATGCGACCACCCAACCAACCACTGCGACGCTCACCACGTGCAGCACTGGAATCGTGACGGCACGACCGACACGCACAACATGGTGCTCCTCTGTCGCTTCCACCATGGCGTGACCCATCGCAATGGCTGGGCGATGACACCGACCGACCACCAGTGGTTCCAGTGGACCACTCCGTCAGGGTTCGTCATCGAGAGCCACCGAAACCACCAAGCGCGACCTGGTCACACCCGACCCGACCCCCGAGAACAGCAGCCCTCCGGGGCCTGACTCATGAACCCGGAACCGTGCGAGCCAACACCTCCATCAGCGCGCACCAACCGATGGCGCGCGTCAGGTGTGAGACGGGCCGGCTGGGCCGTCGAGCTCGAAGTCTGGCGTGAGGGGGTGTGTGAGTGAGCACTCACTCAGGTACATTGACCCAGATGTCCGCCGGTCCCCAGAGCCAACGAGCTCGAGCCTTGCCGCCCGAGGAGCGCCGACAGGCCATCATCGCGGCCACCCTCCCCCTCCTCGTCGAGCACGGCTCGTCGGTCACCACCCGCCAGATCGCCGAGGCGGCCGGCATCGCCGAAGGCACCATCTTCCGGGTGTTCCCCGACAAGGAATCACTCATCGACGCCTCGCTCGAGGCCGCCTTCGACTCCGCTGAGCTCGACGCCCAGCTCGACGCCATCGACCGATCCCTCGACCTCGACGCCCGGCTCGTGATCGCCATCGGATTCGTCCAGCAGCGCATCACCCGCATCTTCCAGCTCATGTCGCGAGTCCAGCCCAGCAGCAACGCCAAGCACCCCGGCCGCAAGCCACCGTCGCACGAGGACATGGCGGCGCTCATCGCCCTCATCGAGCCCGACCGCGCACAACTTCGCCTCGACCCACTTGCCGTCGCCCACCTGTTGCGCGGCCTGACCTTCGCGGGCACTCACCCCATGTTCACCGTCGACGGCCCCATGTCGCCCGCGGAGATCGTCTCACTCGCCCTCGACGGCGTCCGTCTCCACCCCCAACTGGATTCCTCATGCTGATCAGACTGCTCAAGACCTACCTCTCGCGCTACAAGAAGCCGCTGCTCGCGGTCGTGGGCATGCAAGTGCTGCAGAGCTTGGCGTCGCTCTACCTCCCGAGCCTCAACGGCGACATCATCGACAAGGGTGTCGTCACGGGCAACACCCACTACATCTGGACCCATGGCGCGGTGATGATCCTCATCACACTCCTGCAGGTGGCCTTCAACGTGACCGCGGTCTACTACGGCTCACGCGCGGCCATGGGCTTCGGCCGCGACGTGCGAGCTGGCTTGTTCCATCAGGTCACCAATTTCTCTGCCCGCGAAGTCGGCGGCTTCGGAGCCCCCTCCCTCATCACCCGCATCACCAACGACGTGCAGCAGGTGCAGATGCTGGTACTGCTCTCCTGCACCCTCTTGGCCGCCGCGCCCATCACCATCATCGGCGGCGTGACCATGGCCATTCGCGAGGACATCGGCCTGTCCGCCATCCTCGTCGTGAGCGTGCCGGTGATGGTGTTCGCCATGACCATGGTGATCAGCCGCATGGTCCCGCTCTTCCGTCTCATGCAGGAGCGCATCGACCGGGTCAACCAGGTGCTGCGCGAGCAGATCACTGGCATCCGGGTCGTCCGAGCATTCGTGCGTGAGCCCGACGAAGCCGAACGGTTTGGGGTGTCCAACGGCGAGCTGACCCAGACATCGCTCGGCGCTGGTCGGCTCATGGCCATCCTGTTCCCCACCGTCATGATCGTGCTGAACGTCTCGAGCGTCGCCGCTGTGTGGATCGGCGCCGACCGCATCAACTCCGGCTCGATGCAGATCGGTGCCCTCATCGCCTTCCTCAGCTACCTGGCCCTCATCCTCATGTCGGTGATGATGGCCAGCTTCATGGCGATCATGATCCCCCGTGCCGCAGTGTGCGCCGAGCGCATCCAGGAGGTGCTCGACACCGACTCCGCGGTCGTCACCGCCAGCCACCCCGTCACCCAGCTCGGCGCGGACCGCGGCGTGGAACTACGCAACGTCGGTTTCCACTACCCCGGCGCCGCCGCCGCGGTGCTGTCGGACATCTCGCTGACCGTTCGAGCCGGCGAGACCACCGCCATCATCGGGAGCACTGGCTCTGGCAAGACCACGCTGCTCAGCGTGATCCCCCGCCTGTTCGACGTGACCTCAGGCAGCGTGCTGGTCGACGGTGTCGACGTACGCGACCTCGAGCCCGAACTGCTGTGGAGTCGTGTCGGGCTCGTACCGCAGAAGCCGTATCTGTTCTCCGGCACTGTGGCCAGCAACCTGCGCTACGCCGACCCCAACGCCACCGACGACGAGTTGTGGGAAGCGCTCACCATTGCGCAAGCCGCCGACTTCGTCAGGGCCATGCCCGACGGCATCAACGAGCCGATCGTGCAGGGCGGCGCCAACGTGTCGGGCGGTCAACGTCAGCGCCTCGCCATCGCCCGGGCGCTGGTGCGCAAGCCCGACGTCTACCTCTTCGACGACTCCTTCTCCGCGCTCGACCTCGCCACCGATGCACGCTTGCGTGCCGCGTTGAAGCCGCACACCACCGACGCCGCCATGATCATCGTCGCCCAACGCGTGTCGACCATCTCGGGCGCCAACCAGATCCTGGTGCTGGAGGACGGGTGCGCGGTCGGGCTCGGCACCCACGAAGAACTCCTCGACACGTGTTCCACCTATCAAGAGATCGTGGCGTCGCAGGTCACCGCGGAGGCAGCAGCATGAGCACCGACACCGAGAACGAGACCGCCACCGACTCTCATCAGGAGTCGTTCAAGGACGAGAAGACCCGAGCGATGGCCACCGAGGCCCGTAGCGGCATGGGCGGGCGATTCGCCGGCGCCGGCATGCCGGCCGAGAAGTCCAAGGACTTCAAGAACTCCACCCGTCGCCTGGCGTCGCGCCTCGAGCCCGAACGGGTCGGCGCGACCGCAGTCGTGGTCCTGGCGGTGTGCAGCGTGACCCTGGTCGTGCTCGGCCCCAAGCTGCTGGGCCACGCCACCGACATCCTGTTCACCGGCCTGCTCCGGCGCCGCATCGACTTCGGTGACCTGCACCGGGTGCTGCTTCTCGTCGTGGTCCTCTATCTCGTCTCCTCGTCGCTGGCGTACCTGCAGGGGTGGGTGCTGGCCGGCGTGGTGCAACGCACCATGTTCCGGTTGCGCTCCGACGTCGAGGACAAGCTCGGTCGCCTGCCCCTGGGCTACATCGACAACCAACCCCGCGGCGACCTCCTGAGCCGTGTCACCAACGACATCGACAACGTGGGCCAGAGCCTGCAGCAGACCATCAGCCAGCTGTTGACCTCGATCCTCACGCTGGTCGGCGTGCTGATCATGATGTTCATCATCTCGCCGTTGCTGGCGCTCGTCGCACTGTTCACGGTGCCGGTCTCGGTCTTCGGCATGAAGTTCATCGCGTCCAAGTCGAAGACGCGCTTCGTGGCCCAGTGGCGTCACACCGGCACGTTGAACGCTCAGGTCGAGGAAGCCTTCACCGGTCATGCGCTGGTCAAGGTGTTCGGTCGCCAAGCCGACGTCGAGCAACGGTTCAACGAGAAGAACGAAGAGCTCTACGACGCCAGCTTCGGAGCGCAGTTCATCTCCGGGACGATCCA
>JBBQLA010000202.1:0-5433 GCA_038327485.1 Acidimicrobiales bacterium | reverse complement strand
CAGTGGCGACCTGGTCATCCTGCCCAACGACGTGCTGTTCCTGCGCGGCTCGCCGGCCGGCCTCGTCCGTCTCCACGAACTCGCCGCTGCACCGACGTGGGATCCGCCTCAACCCCCGGCCAATGACGCGATCACCGATCTCGACCGGGCCGTCGACGTGCTCGTCGAGATGAAGAACATCTCCGAGGCGGCGGTGGGGTTGGCGTACTCGGCGCTGGTGTTGCGCGACGTGGGGCTCGCAGCGGAGGTCGGCCATCTCGCCGATCGGCTGGACCAGATGAAGGATCACCTGCAGATCTGGGTGTTGCGGGCCAGTCAGCACAATCTCGATCCGTCACCGTTGCGCGGTCTGCTGCAGCTGAGCCACGTTGCCGAGGAGCTGGGCGACCAGGCCAATCAGATGGTGTGGCTGATCCAGGACGACTGGGACATGCACCCGGTGTTGGCGATGGCGCTGGGCGAGTCCGACGAAGTGGTGGTGCGAGTGCCGGTTGCCGCCGACTCCATGGCGGCCGGGGCAACCGTGGGCCAGATGCAGCTCGACATCGAGCCCGGCTTCCACGTGCTGGCGATCCTGCGCGGCGGGCGCTACCTGTACCGCCCTCGCGGATATGTGGCGTTCGAGGTCGGCGACGTGCTCATCGCCACCGGTCCGCCCGAAGGTCGCACACGGTTGGCGGAAATGTTCGGGTGGCGTCTGATCGACGACGAACCCGATGACCCGACCAGCGAGATCGAGCTGGTCCCGCTCGCCGCGACCCGATGACCGACAGCACCGTTCCCCGCCGCATCCTGAGCGTCCACGCACATCCCGACGACGAAGCCTCGAAGGGTTCGGCCCTGGTGGCCCGCTACGTGGCGGACGGAGTCGGGGCCACACTCGTGTGCTGCACGGGCGGTGAGCTGGGCTCGATCCTGAACCCGGCGATGCGACGGCCCGAG
Organism: Acidimicrobiales bacterium; assembly: GCA_038327485.1. Lineage (GTDB taxonomy): Bacteria > Actinomycetota > Acidimicrobiia > Acidimicrobiales > Microtrichaceae > JBBQLA01. The sequence continues at coordinate 4,491 of JBBQLA010000202.1, read as the reverse complement.
ATCGAAGCCGATCTCTCAGCGGTGCGGCGGGCCGAGCTGGCGGAGTCGACTCGCATCATCGGCTACGACCGCGTCGAGTTGCTCGGCTATCACGATTCGGGAATGCCGGACATGGAGGAGAACGCCGACCCGGCGAACTTCCACAACGCCCCGCTCGATGAGGCAGTCGAACGACTCGTCCGTGTCATCCGCCGAGATCGCCCACAGGTGATCCTCACCTACTCCGACGATCAGGGCGGCTATCCGCATCCGGATCATCTCAAGGTGCACGACATCTCCCTTCCGGCGTTCGACCGAGCGGGGGATGCCGGCTGGTACCCCGACGCTGGTGAGCCGTGGGCGCCGTCGAAGCTGTACTACACCGTGTGGTCGAGGGCTCGAGTGCTGGCGATGCACCAGAAGATGCTCGATCTCGGCGTCGAATCACCCTACGACGATGGGTGGTTGAACCGATTCGACCACGACGATCGCATCACGACCCGCATCGATGTCGGCGCCCACCTCGACGTGCGGAACCGGTCGTTGTTGGCTCACGCCACCCAGGTCGATCCGGCCGAGAAGTTCTGGTTCGGTCTCACCGCGGAGCAGCAGGCCGAGGCCTATCCGTGGGACGAGTACATCCTGGCCCGATCTCGCGTGGACAGTCCGGTCCCTGAGGAAGATCTGTTCACCGGGATAGCGTGACCGAGTGAGTTCACTGGCGGTACGTCTCGGGTACGCGGACGACGCGCGGGTCGTCATCGTCAACTGCGACGACCTCGGAATGAGCCAGTCGACCAACGAAGGCGTCTACCGGGCGCTGCGCGACGGTTGGGCGACCTCGGCGTCACTGATGGTTCCAGCGCCTTGGAGCCGTGACGCTGCGGCCAACTACCGGGGCGAGGACGTCGGCGTGCATCTCACACTCAACTCCGAGTACGACCACTACCGGTGGTCCGCCATCACCCACGCTCCGTCGCTGCACGACGGCGACGGTGGGTTCCCTCGCACCCTGACCGATGTGTGGGACCACGCGGATCTTGACGAGGTCCGAAAGGAGTGCCGAGCGCAGATCGAGCGGGCAGTGTTGTGGGGGTTCGACGTGTCGCACCTCGACAGCCACATGGGCGCCATGCAGTTGCGTCCCGAGTTCTTCGACATCTACCTCGATCTGGCGGTGGAGTTCGGTTTGCCGCTTCGCATGGCCGGCGCGTCCGCCCACCAGGCGGTGGGCTTCCCATTCCGTGATGTGGCCGCCGAGGACGGGGTGGTGTTCCCCGATCACCTGGTCGTGGTCGCCGGGGTCGGTTCGCGGCAGGCGGTCGAATCGGTGGTCGACGACCTGCGTCCCGGCGTCACCGAGCTGTACTTCCACCCGGCGGTGGAGTCCGCCGAGCTGCGGGCCATCGGGACCGGCGCGGACGGGCGGGTCGACGATCTGGCCGTCCTGACGGCGCCGTCGGAGATCAAGTCGGCGCTGGACCGCACCGGCGCGAAACTCATCGGCTGGCGGGTGTTGCAGACGGCGATGCGGGCCGGCTGACCTACTGCTTGCTCGGCAACGGACAGCTGGCCCACAATCCCGACGCCGACGTTCGGGCGGAGCGCTCGGCGTCGGCGAACTCCCGGCGATGCGCAGTGTTGGGTGGGAACGGATAGGCCACCGCGTACCCGTCGGTCACGAGTTCGAGGTTGACGAACAGGCCGTCGCGGCCCCGGTACACGTAGGCGAGCAGCCGTCCGTAACGATCGCGGGGCTCGGCGTCGCGAACCAGACGAACCGGTGTGCCCGAGGGGAGCAATTCGGCAGTGTGATGCGATGCGATCTTGCCGAAGCACTGCACCGGGCGGCGGGGGTCGACGCTCTCGGGGGTGTTGACCCCGATCAGCCGGACCTTCTCCTCGACACCGTCGAGCTGCGCGACGATGGTGTCTCCGTCGACGGCGCGAACGACGGTGGCATTGGCCTGGACCCGTGTCTCGGTCGCCTGAGGTGATGGGTCATCGGAACGAGAGCAGGCTGCGGCCAGCAGCATGAGGGCTGCGAGCAGTCGAGCGAGATCAGACCCGCTGGATGATCGTGCCCGTGCCGATGCCGCCGCCGCAGCACATGGAGATGAGCGCATTCGTACCGTCCGTTCGCTCCAACTCGTGGAGCGCCTTGGTGAGGAGGAAGGCACCGGTGCCTCCGAGCGGATGACCGAGCGCGATGGCGCCGCCGTTGGGGTTGGTCTTCTCGAGGTCGGCCTTGACCTCGTGGGCCCACGCCAGCACCACCGACGCGAACGCTTCGTTGATCTCGAACGTGTCGATGTCGGCGATGGTCAGCGACGTACGCGACAGGAGCCGTTTCGTGGCATCCATGGGACCGGTCAGCATGAGGACTGGATCGACGCCGATGAGGCACGTGTCGACGACCCTCGCACGGGGGGTGAGGCCCAGCGAAGTGGCCTTCTCGGCCGTCATCATCAGCAGGCCCGCAGCACCGTCGGAGATTTGCGATGACGAGCCCGCGGTGTGGACGCCGTTCTCGCGGGCGATGGGCTTGAGGTTGGCCAGGCCTTCGAGCGTGGTTTCGCGCAGGCCCTCGTCTCGCTCCACGAGGTGCGTCGTGCCGGTGGGCTTGCCGTCTTCGTCGACATCGGGCGCGGCGTAGGGAGCGACTTGGCCGCTGAAGCGGTCTTCGACCCATGCCTGCGCGGCGCGTTGTTGGGAGCGCAGCCCGAACATGTCGCAGTCCTGGCGCGTGATGCCCCAGTGGTCGGCAATTCGCTCGGCGCCCTCGAACTGTGAGGTGGCCTCGTAACGGGGGAAGTAGGTCTTGGGGATCGGCACCCCGAAGCCCAACTTCTTCGAGGAGTTCGACCCGATCGGCACCCGACTCATGACCTCGACCCCGCCGGCGATGGCGACGTCGATCACGCCGCTGGCGATGAGGGCCACCGCGAGGTTGGTGGCCTGCTGCGACGAGCCGCACTGCGTGTCGATGGTGGTGTTGGCCACCTGTTGGGGAAGCCCGGCGGCCAACCATGCGGTGCGGCCGATGTTGAAGGACTGCTCACCGATCTGGCTGACACAGCCGGTGATGACCTGGCCCACCTCAGCCGGATCGATACCCGACCGCGAGATGAGCTCGTTGTGGATGTGGCCCAGCAGATCTGCCGGATGAACGGTGGCCAGCCCCCCATTGCGACGACCGATGGGGGTGCGGACAGCTTCGACGATGACGACTTCAGACATACTTCGACACTACGCCGCGTGACGGTGGCCGACGCCTCGATCGTGATCGTGATCGTGATCGGTCACTTCGCCGCTCACAGCGGCCGGTCCGGGAATGGTGCGCAGCAGCGCCCGGGCCTCGGCCAGTCGCCGCATGCCCAGGTCGCGTGTCTGCTCATCGAGGAGCCATTCACGATCGGTCTCGTCGATGGCGGGGCGGGTGGTGAGGGTCAGCTGCGTCGTCATGTCCACAGTGTGCCCAGGGGGTGTGACAGTGAAACCTCAGCAGGGGGCCCCAGCGGCCACCAGCGGCCACGGACGGTGGCGCTCCACCACCGTAGCGAGGTCCAACAGCAGCTGATCCTCGTGGTGACGGCCCATGATCTGCATGCCCACGGGGAGGCCGTCGAGCGGCTCCACGGGGATCGAGATCGACGGATTTCCAACGATGTTGGCTGGGATCGTCAACGCGCCGTTGTTCTCGGGTCCGACCGCTCGACCGCCCACGTGCTGATTGAGGAAGACGTCGGCATCGAACGCCACGTCGGGGTTGGTGGCGCAGATCACGAAATCGACCTGGTCGTAGATGTCGGCCATGGTCTCGTTGATCTGGGTCCGTTGTTCCTCCACGTTGGCCATCATCTGCAGGTTGAAGTTCTGCTCGGCGACGGTCAACCCGAAGGCGATCTCGAGGGTGAGGTCGTCCTTGCAGTCCGGCCACCGGTCGCCGACGGCCCGCATCAGCTGCCCGAGGTTCGCCAGCGCCCACTCGTAGCCCAGACCTGGGAGCTTGACCGGGACATCGACCAGCGTGAGTCCAGCGTCGAGTGCCAGCTGCTCGCCGGCGGCACGGATCCGGGCCTCGACGTCGGGGTTGAGGACGGCCGAGCCGAGGTTCGGAGCGATCACGGCCCGCTTGCCCCGCAGCTCGAACGTGCCGAGATCGCGTTCCCATGCCTCGTGCTTCGGAAGGGAGTAGGGGTCGCGCATGTCGTAGCCGCACGAGACGTCGTACCAGCGGGCCACGTCGCGGACCGAACGGGCCATGCATCCCAGTACGACCGTCATCGGGTGGATGTCGGCGTGCGGACCCCGCGGGATACGTCCCGCGGGGCCCTTCATGCCGATGAGACCGTTGAACCCCCCGGGGATTCGGATGGATCCGCCACCGTCGCCGCCGCTGGCGATTGTGACCAGCCCGCCGGCAACGGCCGAGGCCGACCCGCCGGAGGACCCTCCAGCGGACTTGACGTGCTGATGGGGATTGTGGGTGATGCCATACACCTTGTTGAC
>JBBQLA010000201.1:0-5454 GCA_038327485.1 Acidimicrobiales bacterium | reverse complement strand
TCCTCGGCGCGAGTTCACAGCTCCTGGCGCCGGTGCTGGCCAGGCGCTTCGGCCTGATCCGTACAATGGTGTTCACACATGTGCCCGCCAACCTGCTCCTCGGCGCCGCGGCGTTCGCGCCGAACGGCACCGTGGCGGTGTCCTTGCTGCTGATCCGAGCGCTGTTCGCCCAGATGGACGTCCCCGCCCGCCAGGCCTTCGTGATGGGAGTGGTGGCGCCTTCCGACCGAGCCGCGGCGTCGAGCGTCACCAACGTCCCCCGCAGCCTGGCGTCGGCCACCACTCCGTTGCTCGCGGGCGCGCTGCTGTCCCGTTCCACCTTCGGGTGGCCGCTCCTGATCGCCGGATCATCGAAGCTCGCCTACGACCTGATCCTCCTGGCGCTCTTCCGCAACGTGTCCGAAATGCACGGGACCGAGCTGGCGTGAGCCCCCGTCCGGACGACGCTGATCACTCGGCGGTGATCCTCGTCGTCGAGGATGACCCGGCCATCGGCCGGAATCTGCAACGGGCGCTTGCGGCGACCGGCTACGACCCAACGTGGGTCACGACCGCCGCCGACGCGATCGCCTGCGCTGACCCGCCCGACCTGGTGCTGCTCGATCTCGGGCTGCCTGACGGCGACGGTGTGGATGTGGCCCGCCGACTCCACGAGCGCTGGCCGGCGATCCCCATCATCATGCTCACCGCTCGCGCCGAGGAGATCGAGGTGGTGGTTGGCCTCGACGCCGGCGCGGTCGACTACGTGACCAAGCCGTTTCGCCTGGCCGAACTCCTCGCCCGAATCCGGGCCCAACTCAGGATCTCCGCCCCGAGCGAGGCGACCGAGACCCTGAGCGACGGAGACCTGCACGTGGATCTGGCATCGCGTCGGGTCTTCCTCGCCAGCCAGCAGCTCGAGCTGCGGACCAAGGAGTACGACCTGTTGGTCGAACTGCTGGGGAACGCCGGGCGAGTGATGACACGCGAGGACCTCATGGCGAACGTCTGGGATGAGCAGTGGTTCGGTTCGACCAAGACGCTCGACGTACACATCGCAGCGCTTCGTCGGCGTCTGGGTGAGGAGCCCGGCGGGGTCAGTCGGATCACCGTGCTGCGTGGCGTGGGCTACCGGTGGGACGGCGTGACGATCTGACGGCGCCGACGATCGCCGCGAACCTCGTGGGATGACAACCGAGTCGTCGCAACTCGTCGCGATCGTCGAGCGTCTTCGGAGCGCCGGATGTGTGTCGGCCGAGGAGGAGGCCCGCGACCTCCTCGCTGCCGCCTCGGATCCGGCAACGATCGAGTCCTGGCTGATGCGACGAGAACGGGGCGAGCCGCTGGCTTGGATCACCGGCACCACCGAGTTCTGCGGTCAGCGGATCGGTGTCGATCCCGGGGTGTACGTGCCTCGCCAGCAGACTGCAGACCTGGCCAGGCGGGCCGCCGCACTGCTCCCCGACGCGGGACGAGCGATCGACCTGTGCACCGGAGCCGGAGCGATCGCCGTGCACCTGATGGCCTCCGATCCGTCTGCCACCGTCATCGGGATCGACTGCGACGAGCACGCCGCTCGATGTGCGAGGCGCAATGGCGTGCCGGCGCTGGTCGGTGACCTCGCCGAACCACTTCGTACGTGGTGTGGGATCGACGTGGTCACCGCGGTGGCGCCGTACGTCCCCTCCGCAGCGATGCAGTTCCTGCCGGCAGACGTCCAGCGGTACGAGCCTCGGGTCGCGCTCGACGGCGGGGACGACGGGCTGATGTTGGTCCGGCGAGTCATCGACGCCGCAAGTCGCCTCCTTCGGCCCGGAGGGTGGCTGCTCATCGAGGTGGGCGGCGACCACGATGTCGGGCTCGACCAGACCCTCTCCGGCACCGGATTCGAGAACGTCGAATCGTGGCGGGACGAGGACGACGATCTTCGTGGCATCGCCGCCCAACTCGCCTGACAACGGCCCTCTGACCGATGCGGGTCGCAGTGGCTGTTCCGGCGAGACTTGCCGCCGTGGACCTGCTCCTGCTGTCGAACTCGACGAGCTACGGGGAAACCATGTTCTCCCATGCCGGCGAGGCGTTCATCGAGGTGGTCGGCGGCGAGCGGGTGACATTCATCCCGTTCGCGCTGGCCGACTGGGACGCCTACGCACATCGCGCCATCGAGGCACTCGGTGCCCTCGGCATCGACGCGACCTCCGCGCACTACTCGGCGAATCCTGACCAAGCCATCCTCGACGCAGAGGTGGTGATGATGGGCGGAGGGAACTCCTTCCGGTTGCTCGACTCGCTGCAGGGGCTCGGTGTGTTGGAGGGCCTGGCTGACCACGTGCGGGGCGGCCAGACCCGCTACCTGGGTGCGTCGGCAGGGACCAACGTGGCGTGCGTGACGATTCGCACCACCAACGACATGCCCATCTGTCACCCCAAGACGCTCGACGCCCTCGGGCTGCTGCCATTCCAGATCAACCTCCACTACTTCGATCCGCACCCCGGGTCCACATTCATGGGCGAGACCCGCGACGAACGGATCGAGGAGTTCCTCGAGGAGAACGACTGTCCGGTGCTGGCGATGTACGAGGGTTCGTGGCTCCGGGTGCGCGGGGCCGAAGCCACCACGACCGGCCGAACCCGACTGTTCGAGCGTGGGATCGCTGGTCCCACCGTCGACGGTGCCGACGTGTCGAGGCTGCTCACCAGCAACCCGCACTTCGACGACGGGGCCCGCCCAAAGAGGTCCTGAGGTACCCTGGAAGCACCGACCTGCCTAGCGGGGACCTCTCGTTGACATACGGCCGCAGTTCGGCCGGCACGATCCCGGCGCCTCCTCTGAGCCCTCTCGAGGAGAGATACATGTCCAACAACTCATCCAATTCCGCCACCTCCGCGCGCTCCACCGACTCCCGTCCGACAGCGGTCGTGTACTGCGAAGCCAACTTCGGCAAGCTCGATGGCAAGACCGCCAATGGGCTGGCGCGATCTTCGGAGAGCTACGACATCCTGTCGATCATCGACAGTCTGTGCGCCGGCAGCGATGCCGGCATGGTCCTCGACGATCGACCCAACGGCATTCCAGTCGTCGCCGATCTCGCCGGATCCCTCGCTCTCTCCGCCGCAGTGCCGGACTACTTCATCTTCGGCATGGCCCCGTCGAGCGGCATGCTGTCGCCGGTCGAACGAACCCTCGTGCTCCACGCGATCAGCCTCGGCATGAACGTGGTCAATGGTCTGCACGAGTTCCTCAATGATGACCCCGAGTTCGCTGCCGCGGCCGCTACCGCCAACGTGCGACTTCTCGACGTCCGCCGACCCCGGGCCAAGAAGGACCTCCGCATGTTCACCGGCCGCGTCGATTCGGTGACCTGCCCGCGCATCGCTGTGCTCGGAACCGATGGCGCCATCGGCAAGCGCACCACGTCGACCATCCTGACCAAGGCACTTCGCGACGTCGGCATCAACGCTCAGATGATCAGCACTGGCCAGACCGGCATCATCCAGGGCGCCCGCTACGGCTTGGCGCTCGACGCCATTCCGTCGCAGTTCTGTTCGGGCGAGATGGAGGCGGCCGTCGTCGATGCCTTCGAGAACGAGCACCCCGATGTGATCATCGTGGAAGGTCAAGGCGCGCTGAGCCACCCCGCGTACCTCACGTCGACGTTCATCCTGCGCGGCGCCAAGCCCGACGCGGTGATCCTGCAGCACGCGCCGGCCCGGGCGTTCCTTGGCGACTTCCCGACCATTCCCATGCCGACGCCGACCTCGGAGATCCACCTCATCGAGACATTCGCCGACACCAAGGTCATCGGGCTGACCATCAACCACGAGAACATGACCGACGCTGAGATCACCGCTGCGATCACCCTCTACGAACTCGAGCTCGGCCTCCCGGCGACGGACGCATTGACCCGACCCCCCGAGCGGCTGGTCGACATGGTGCTGGCCGCGTTCCCCGCCCTGAAAACGAGAACCACTGCCGCAGCGCGATGAGCGCTCCCCGGCTCGAGGTCGATCTCGAGAAGGTGCGGCACAACTGCCGCACGCTGGTGGATCGGCTGGCACCCAAGGGCATCGACGTGACCGGAGTGACCAAATCGTTCCTTGGCGCGTCCGAGCTGGCGCAGGCCATGTTGGACGGCGGGGCGACGTCGCTGGGTGACTCGCGGATCGAGAACCTGCAGGCGATGCGCGGATTCAGCGTCGAAGCGCCGATGCGGCTGATCCGGTCGCCGATGTTGAGCCAGGTCGATGCGGTGGTCGGGTTGGTCGAGGTCAGCTTCAACACCGAGGAAGCGGTGATCTCAGCATTGTCAGTGTCGGCGGTGCGCCACGGAACCACACACGGGATCGTGATCATGGTCGAGCTGGGCGACCTGCGCGAGGGCGTGATGCCTGACGAACTCGCCGGGCTGGTGGCTCTGGTGCTGGAGTCGCCCAGCCTGCGGCTGGACGGCATCGGCACGAACCTGGCGTGCCAGACCGGGGTCGTGCCCGACGTCGCAAAGATGGACGAATTGTCGCGCCTGTCGGACTCGGTCGAGGTCGAGTTCGGCGTGGTGCTCGACCTCATCACCGGCGGAAACTCCGCCAACCTGTCGTGGGCGTTGTCGGGTGTGGACACCGGACGGATCAACAACCTTCGGTTGGGCGAGTCGATTCTGCTCGGGCGCGATCCCTTGCGTCGTCAGTCGATCGACGGCCTGCACACTGACGCCATCACGTTGGTGGCCGAGGTGATCGAGGCGAAGGACAAGCCGGCGCTGCCCTGGGGTGACCTGGCCGAGGCGGCGTTCTCCGGTCAGCCGGCGAGGACCGGGATGGGAACGGTCCACCAGGCGATCCTGGCGGTCGGTCGTCAGGACATCGACCCCGACGGACTCACCCCGCCTGACGGAATCGAGCTGCTGGGAGCGAGCAGCGACCACTTGGTGGTGCGCACGATGCCGTCGGCGATCCGGGTGGGCGCCGAGGTTCGCTTCGAACTCAACTACAGCGCCCTCGTACGAGCCATGACCTCACCGTTCGTCGACCGCACCTATGTCGAACAGCCAGCTCTCACCAGAGCGATGGTCGATTTGTGACTTCGTGCCCTGTTCAGACGAGGCCGACGCGCCCACGGTGAATCGAGAATCTTGAGGAGGTTCGTCCCATGACATCGCACGCCACCCGTTCCCGAGTTTTCGCGGCGGTCGCGTTGATCGCACTCGCCGGCTGCGGCGACACCGCCCGAACCGCCACCACCACGACCACCACCACGGCCGTCGCCACGACGACCACCACCACGGCCGTCGGCGAGCCGGCTTTGCCCGGCACCGGTTCGACGGCCACCACCGCCGTGCCGAGCGATCCGGGGGTGCCGGTCACCGAACCCGCCGGCTACCTCCCGGGGACGCCACCCGACGGCTCCTCCTGCGGCTGATCACCTGAACGGGCGAACGCGCAGCCGGCGAGGCTGGGCGACAGCGCGGCGCCGGGCAC
>JBBQLA010000200.1:0-5464 GCA_038327485.1 Acidimicrobiales bacterium | reverse complement strand
GGGGCGGGTCGTGATCGGGCCGAAGCGCGTGGCATCAATGGGTGGATGGAGAGCCTCACCCACACCGATGAGGTGGCCGCCGCGTTCGTGGTGGCGCTCGGACCTGAACGTCGGATCGGGAGCGCCGGGTGATTCCGATCGTGACGCCCGACGAGATGGGCGCGATCGACGCAGCCGCGCCAGAGCCCGAGTCGGTGCTGATCGGGCGCGCCGGGGCAGCTGTGGCCAGGGTCGCCATCGAGATGTTGGGAGGCACCTATGGGCGCCGCGTGATCGTCCTCGCCGGCATCGGCAACAACGGCGCAGACGGCCAGGTGGCCGCGGGGTACCTGGCTCGGCGGGGGGTCGGCGTCACCCTGTTCGCGGTGGCTGACGCGCCTGAGCGACTCCCCGCCTGCGATCTCGTGATCGATGCGGCATTCGGGACCGGACTGTCGCGTCCGTACGACGCGCCGGACCCGGGCGACACACCGGTCCTGGCAGTCGACGTGCCCTCCGGTCTCGACGCTCGCACCGGCGAGTTCCTCGGTCACCCCATGACGGCGCAGATCACTGTCACGTTCGGTGCGCTCAAGCCTGGTCTCGTGTCGGGGCGGGGGCCGAGCTGCTGCGGCGAGGTCCGCGTGATCGATGTCGGGCTCGATGTCAGTCGCGCCAGGATCGGGCTCGTCTCCGACGATGATGTGGCGTCGTCGTGGCCGGTTCGGTCGGTCGACGCGCACAAGTGGAACGGCGCGGTGTGGGTGATCGGTGGATCGCCCGGGATGACCGGTGCCCCGTCGCTGGCGGCGAGGGGAGCCCAGTCGGCCGGAGCGGGATACGTGCGGTTGAGTGTTCCCGGCGAGCCGTCGCCAGATCACGCGCCGATCGAATCAGTGGCGGTGTCCGTCCCGGCCGACGGGTGGGCCGGGACGGTGGCCGACGATCTCGACCGGATCGGCGCGGTGGTCGTCGGCCCCGGGCTGGGCCGATCCCGACCTGCGGTCGCCGGCGTGCTGGGCCTGATCACGTTGTCGTCTCGGCCGATGGTCCTCGACGGCGACGCCTTGTTCGCCATCGTGGACGCAGCTCCGTTCGACCCGTCGTTGTCCGTTGTCCTCACCCCCCACGAGGGCGAGTTCCGCCGGCTCACGGGTCGGGACATCGGATCGGATCGGATCGCCGAGGTCCGAGCGGTCGCGGCGAAGCGTCGGGCGACAGTGCTCCTGAAAGGCCCGACCACGGTCATCGCTGAGCCGGCCGGTCGCGTCGCGTTGGTCACCTCGGGAGATCAGCGACTGGCCACAGCGGGCACCGGCGATGTGTTGTCCGGCATGATCGGCGCCCTGCTGGCGAACGGACTCGAACCCTTCGATGCTGCACGACTGGCCGCGCACGTGCACGGTCGGGCGGGACAGCGCTGCCCGGTGATCGGGACCGTGGCGTCCGATGTGGCTGCCCAGGTCCCGGCAGCGCTGGCGGAAGTCCGTTCAAGGCACTCCACCTCGGATCGGTAGGGTCATTCGATGGTCGCGGCTGCCTCTCGTCCCGCCCGCGTCGTGATCGACCTGGCCGCCATCGGCCGCAACACCGCCGCCATCGCCGCCATCGTGGGTCCGGCCGAGGTCTGCGCGGTGGTGAAGGCTGATGCGTACGGGCACGGAGCCGTCGAGGTGGCGCGGGTCGCCATCGATCACGGAGCGACCTGGCTGGCCGTCGCCGTCGTCGACGAGGGCTTGGCCCTTCGGAGCGCGTCGGGTGACCATCCCATCCTGCTGCTCTCCGAGCCGTCACCGGCAGCGATGGACGACGCGCACGGCGGCTGGCTGATCCCCACCCTCTACACCGATGAGGGCATCGACGCGGCGGAGCGATCCGCTCGACGCGGCGTCCGACCGTGGCCGGTGCAGCTCAAGGTGAACACCGGGATGAATCGGGTGGGAGCGCGGCCCGACGATGCAGTGCGCCTCGCTCGGCGGATCGTCGGGTCCGAGCATCTCGAGCTCGGGGGAGTGTGGACCCACTTGGCGACAGCGGATGATCCGACCGATGCGGCCACCGACCGCCAACTGGATCTGTACGAGGAAATCCTGGCGGCGCTCGACGCTGCCGGCATCGACCCCGGGGTGCGTCATGCCGCCAACTCGGCCGCGACCTTGCTGCACCCGCGGGCCCGTTACGACCTCGTTCGCCCGGGTATCGCCCTCTACGGGGTGACCCCGGCTCTGGGAGTCGACGTGCCGATCGAGCTGGAGCCGGCGTTGTCGGTCACCGCCGAGGTGGCCTTCACCCATCGGGTCGCGGTGGGCGAGGGCATCTCCTACGGCTTGCGCCATGTGTTCGACCACGACGCCACAGTGGCCACCGTGCCCGTCGGCTACGCCGACGGCGTGGCCCGGCGACTCGGCCTGTTGAATGCGGATGTGCTCGTCGGGGGGCGGCGACGACGCATGGTCGGTGCGGTCACCATGGACCAGCTCATGATCGATTGCCTCGATGACGACGTCTCGGTCGGCGATGAAGTGGTGCTGCTCGGTCGCCAGGGCGACGAGTTGGTGACCGCCGAGGAGTGGGCCGGTCTGCTCGGCCTGATCCCCTACGAGGTGGTCTGCGGGCTCGGCCCGAGGCTGCCGCGATCGATGGTCAGCCGCCAGTTGTCGTCGTCGACGGTGCCGGCGTCACGGTGATGTCATCGCCCGACGGGTAGGTGATCGAGATCGTTTCGCCCCGCTGGTTCTTCAGTACGCACCGTCGTTTGATCTCGACCGAACCGGGCACCACGAAGTCGGGCAAGGTCACGTCTCCGCCCCAGCTGCCATCTGCCGCGACGGGGATCGTGCCGGCAACCACGAACGGTCCGTCGTGCAACTCGACCTGATCGACGGCGTACTCGACAGCAGTGCCGGGACAGCCGTCTCCTTCGATGCGGATCGTGCCCCGCGCTGCCACCGTGGTTCCGATCACCCGTGATTCCTTGGTCGGGTTCGGGCCGACTGCGAACGTGGTGTTGGCCATCGGGCGCCGGGCGGGGCGGAACGAACCACACACGACCCGCACCCCGTACCAGCCCTCCACCGCTTTGGTCAGCACGATCTTCGCGTGGGCTCGGAACACCAGCGAAGTGACCGCCGCGCTGCGTTCCATGAGTGCTGCAGATGATGTGGCTCCGTCATCGGTGGTCAGGTAGATCTCGACCTGCGCGTCACTGGGGGGGCACCCCGTGATTCGGATCGACACGGTCACGTCGGTATTGGCCGCCGGGAGTGCCGGGCTGGTGCGCACGGTCACCAGTACCTGCTGTGACTGGGCGCCGGCCGGCAGATCGGTCGAGACCAGCAGGGGCAGCAACAGGGCAAGGCCGGCGAGAAGTCGACAGCGTCGTCGTCCGGGTCGCACGTGGAGCAAGGGTAGAGGCTGATCGCCGACGGGGGAGTGCGTCGATAGGGTGGGCCTCCGTGAAGATCGTCGCCAGAACCTTCGACGCCGAATCCACGAGGCTGCTCGCGTCGGCCTTGGCCGAGCTGGCCACGCCCTGCGATCTCGTGGTGCTGTGCGGGGATCTTGGCGCCGGAAAGACCACGTTCTGTCAGGGCTTCGGGCGCGGTCTCGGGGTCGACGACCAGATCACCAGCCCCACCTTCACACTCGTTCGGTCCTACACCGGTCGCCTCGATCTCAATCACCTTGACGTGTATCGGCTCGATCAGTTGGGCGAGGTGGCCGACCTCGGTCTCAGCGAACTCCTGGACGACGACTCGGTCACCCTCATCGAGTGGGGCGACCAGATCCTGCCTGCGCTCCCACCCGATTACCTCGAGGTGCGGTTGGTGCTGGGCGATGACGACGACGAGCGACGGATCGAGCTGACCACGATGGGTCATCGGTGGTCAGCTCGGCACCGGGCACTGTCGACGGCGATCGCGGCGTGGGCCGCGGAGGACGACTGACGTGCTCATCCTCGGGATCGAAACCGCAACCGCGAGCGCCGGCTGCGCCATCGGTGGTCACGAAGGCGTGTTGGCACACGCGTCCTCGGGACGCGGGCGGCGACACGCCGAGAACCTGGTGCCGGCGATCCAGTTCATCTGTGCCCAGGCGCAGATCGAGCTGTCGGAGATCTCCGTCGTTGCGGTTGACGTCGGCCCAGGTCTGTTCACCGGGCTGCGGGTCGGGATCGCCACGGCCAAGTCGCTGGCCTACGCGCTCAAGGTCCCGATGATCGGTGTGCCGAGCCTCGATCTGCTCGCCTTCCCCATGCGCTTCACCAATCGCCTGATCGCCGCAGCGATCGACGCCCGTCGCGGCGAGCTCTACTACGCGTTCTACCGACAGGTGCCCGGGGGCATCCAACGCATCGGAGACCATCAGGTCGGGACACCGGACGACCTGGCCTCGGAGTTGCTCCTGTCGCGTGAGGAGATCTTGTTGGTGGGCGACGGCGCGCATCGTTACGCCGAGACGTTCGAAGGCATGTCACGCGTCGAGCTCGTCGACCACGGGTTCAGTCATCCTTCGGCCAACTCGCTGGTGCAGCTCGCGCACGCCCGCGCTCTACGCGAGCAGTTCGCGCAGCCCGATGACGTCGATCCGATCTACCTGCGCAAGCCCGACGCTGAGATCAACTGGGTGACGCGGGACCGGCCGTGAGTGACCTGGAGGCCGAGCTCGAGGCGGCCGCGGAGCTCGGTCAGGCGGCACCGTCCGAGCGAAGAATCGTGATCGAACCGATGCGCCGCCGGCACCTCCGCGGTGTCGTCAGCATCGAGGAGCGAACCAACCACCGACCCTGGTCGTTGTCGTTGTTCGCCGGTGAGCTGAAGATGCCGACGTCGCGGGTGTACGTGGTGGCGCTCGAGGACTCGGTGGTGTTGGGGTTCGCCGGCGCCATGTACGTGGGCGACGAAGCGCACATCACCACCGTGGCGGTGCACCCGGCCGAGATGCGTCAGCAGATAGCGACCCGACTGATGCTGGCGGTGACTCGTTGCTGCCTGGCCGATGGCATCGGCGCCCTCACCCTCGAGGTGCGCATCACCAACCGACCTGCACAGGAGCTCTACCGCCGGTTCGGGTACGCCCCCGGCGGGATCCGGCCGCAGTACTACCGGGACGTGGGCGAGGATGCACTGATCATGTGGTGCCACGACCTCGCGTCGGAGCCGATGCGCCAACGACTCGATTCGATCGAAGCGGGACTCCGTTCACCCCTGGTGACGCGGGGACTGGGTCCGAGCGCTGCCTAGGCTGGTCCAATGATCGATCCGGACACGCCGATCCTCGGCATCGAGACGTCGTGCGATGAGACCGCGGTCGCAGTGGTGGCCGGTGCCCGCACCGTGATGAGTTCGGTGGTGTCCTCGCAGATCGACCTGCACGCCCGCTACGGCGGCGTCGTACCCGAGATCGCCAGTCGAGCCCACCTCGAGCTGTTGATCCCGTCGATCGCTGAGGCACTGCTCGAAGCCCGCATCGATCCGTCCGAACT